>DATIHP010000058.1:0-12021 GCA_035480495.1 Saccharimonadales bacterium (SeqCode) | reverse complement strand
GTAACTGCGGGTCACGATTAAATCTCATAAGTCAGCCTATAATAACACTTTGTCGTTGTTTAGTCTAGCGGCGGAGACGGAAACGGAGTCGTCTTGTCAGCTTGGGCTAAGAAAATCTTCTACGCTCAGTTCTGCGGAGCGAGCCTGTATCTCATCGATGTGCTGCCCTATCTGGTCCACACCTTTCCGATCTTGAGGTTGGACACTTCTGATTTCAATCTCGACCAGTTTTGTCATGGCAGAAAACCCAATATAACCTACGGTATCAGCATACACTTCGCCAATAAGCGGGTCCTCGCTGCCGTAGTCAAAGTCAATCACATCAGGAGCGGCGTCAGCAAGCCAGCCGGCAAATGGCCGCCCGGCCTGTCTTGCTACATCTCCAAGGTCGTAAGCACTTTCCGTCATACACGTACGCAGTGAATGGAGTTGCGCGGACAAACGTCTGAAGAATACCTCCCGGCTAACTACTGGCAGGGCTTCCCTCGCAAAGGACGCGCCGGTCGTTAATCCTAGTTCAGCAGCATATGACAAAGGGTGGAGGCGCAAAGCGTCCTCCTCTGCGGAATCCCGAAAAGCGATAACCAAACTCCTTATCTGAGAGGCCGTACTTATCGGTAATTGGCGCCGAGCCTTATTGTAGTATCCAAAGTTTCCTTGTTCCCGGACAGCATTGCCTACTCTTCGTGCTGCGCGTACAAGCCGTCTGTTTACTCTATCGACCGATTTTGGAGGGATTTGAAACGGTATTTCAGGATTATTTAACATGTGGAAGCCTGGTAGTGCCCACCTTTATCTGTTTTATCCTTTACATCTTAATTTCGGCGTCACAGCCCGCTGGGAGGCTAAGGTTCATCAATGAATCAATAGTCTTGGGAGTGGGGTCAAATACGTCAATGAGGCGCTTGTGGACGCGCATCTCAAACTGCTCGCGGCCCTTTTTGAACACATGCGGGCTCTTGACCACTGTGTAGGTTGTCTTTTTAGTCGGCAGGGGAATCGGTCCCGCAATGGTCGCGCCGGTGCGCAGCGCCGTATCCACAATCTGCTTAGTAGATTGGTCAATGACCTTGTGGTCATATGCCTTCAGACGGATGCGGATACGCTGTTTTGCGGCTGGTTCTGCTTTAGTTTTCGCGGCGACGACCGTGGGTTTGACCACGGCTGCCGGCTCCTCTACTTTTTCAGCAGGCTTTTCTGCAGTTTTAGCTTTAGGTGCGGCCTTCTTAGCCGCAACTGGTTTTTTGGCTTCTGCCATGGATTACTCCTTGTACTGTAACCTCTTCCGGAGTGATGAGTGACCGGACGAGTTCTCAGCACGATTAATTTACAGAGGTAATTCTATAACAAATGTGGGTAAAAGAAAAGAGCCCTCATTTTGGGGCTCTTTTTTGGCTTCTCGGATTAATTTACTTATTAATCTTGGTGACGACTCCAGCGCCAACGGTCCGGCCGCCTTCGCGGATAGCGAAGCGCAGACCTTGTTCCATAGCGATAGGAGCGAGCAGTTTAACCTTGAAGGTTACCGTATCGCCCGGCATGACCATCTCTTTGTCAGCTGGAAGTTCTACCTCGCCGGTCACATCCGTAGTACGGAAGTAAAACTGCGGCTTGTAACCCTTGAAGAAAGGCGTGTGACGGCCGCCTTCTTCCTTGGTCAGTATATAGACCTCGGCGTCAAATTCGGTGTGCGGGGTAATGGTGCCCGGCTTAGCCAGAACCTGGCCGCGCTCAATGTCTTCACGCTCAATGCCGCGAAGCAGGATGCCGGCATTGTCACCGGCCTGGCCTTGGTCAAGGCTCTTCTTGAACATCTCGATTCCGGTTACGACGGATTTCTGGGTTGGGCGGACACCGACGATTTCTACTTCGTCGTTGACCTTCACGACACCTTGCTCGATACGTCCGGTCGCGACTGTACCGCGGCCTTTGATAGAAAAGACATCTTCAATCGCCATCATGAACGGCTTGTCCAGGTCGCGCTTCGGTTCAGGGATGAAATCATCCATAGCCTTGACCAGTTCCATGATAGCGTCTTCGTCAGCGGCTGAACCTTCCAGAGCTTTGGTCGCGCTACCTTTGATGATAGGAGCGTCTTCGTCAAAGTCATTCTTTGCGAGCAGTTCGCGGATATCCATCTCGACCAGTTCGACCAGCTCGGGGTCGGCCAGGTCCATCTTGTTCATAAAAACAAGGATTTTAGGGACGCCGACCTGCTTGGCAAGCAGTACGTGTTCACGGGTCTGAGGCATCGGACCGTCAGCGGCGGAAACAACCAGGATAGCGCCGTCAATCTGGGCAGCACCGGTAATCATGTTTTTGATGTAGTCGGCGTGGCCGGGCATATCAACGTGCGCGTAGTGGCGCTTCTCTGACTCATATTCCTGGTGGGAAGTCGCAATGGTGATACCGCGAGCCTTTTCTTCGGGCGCGTTATCAATCTCATCGTATTTGATGGGCTTGTTAGTGTCGCTGGGAAGCTTCTTAGCCAGCACCGCGGTGATAGCGGCGGTTAAAGTAGTCTTACCGTGGTCGACATGGCCCATGGTGCCGACGTTAACGTGCGGTTTGCTTCTGTCAAAATCTGCCATTATTGTCTCCTTAAATTGCTGATTTATTAGTTGTTTTTCGCATAGGATAATAACACCCAAAACGAGTTACCAAACTATCTTACCTGACCTCAAGAAGTTTGTAAAGGGTTAAGCCTACCGCATAGTTTCGGGTAAGAAACGAGTATCAATGGGCGGACCCAGGTCACCAGCTCGTTTCAGCAATACTTTTCTGGCAGGTTCTCCGGCTTCGGAAAGTTTGGTAAAAATCGTATTAGCTAAGCCTTTGTAAAAATCACTTGTCCGGCTGGTGGCCGGACCGTCAGCATGCCGCCACACTTCGACAAAAAGAGGTTCCGCCACTTGCTCGGGCTTCAGTTTAGTGGTTAATCCCTTTACGTAACCGTTTAACGCGGCCACTGCCAAACTATCGGCAATAGGAAAATCACATACCGCCTCTACGGTAGAAAAAACCATAGCCGCCCGCATATCAAGTGTTTGATAGTTAGCACGGTCAGATAATACCGCACTAACTTTATCAGGCGTTGCTCCGGAAGGGTCGGCAGCGTGCTGCAAATGCATCCATTCGGCTCGCGTTATCTGTGGATTGTCATCAAGCGCGCTTAACACAAAAAATTCGCCGAGGTTTTCTAGCCCATGAGCATCAGGTGGTGCACCTGAAGGAATTACAAACCTTCCAACAAAATCTGTCATTTTTAAACTCTACGACTATTTAGCATTCTTAGCAATAATTGCTTCTGCTACGTTGTTTGGGACATCGGCGTAGTGGTCAAGCTCCATGCTGGAACTGGCCCGGCCCTGGGTACTACTGCGCAAGTTGGTGGTGTAGCCGAACATCTCGCCAAGTGGTACGTGGCAGGTGATTTCCTTGATGCCGGCGCTCAAGTCTTCCATGGAGTCAATCCGGCCGCGCTTACTGTTCAAATCGCCTATGACGTCACCCATGAACTCTTCCGGCGTGACTACTACGACCTTCATGATAGGCTCCAACAGTACCGGGTTGGCTTTCTTGACACCCTCCTGGATAGCCATAGAACCGGCAATCTTGAAAGCCATCTCGCTACTATCAACCTCGTGGTATGAACCGTCGTACAGCTCAGCTTTTATATCAACCACCGGGTAACCGGCCAATACACCGTTGTTAAGGGCTTCTATGATGCCTTGCTCGACAGGCTTGATGTATTCGCTGGGGACCACACCGCCTTTGATGGAATTGATGAATTCAAAGCCTTTGCCTTGTTCGTTCTGACTCAGACGCAGCCACACATCGCCGTATTGGCCGCGGCCGCCGGATTGGCGGATGAATTTGCCCTGGGCCTCCACGCCATCCTTACGGATGGTTTCGCGGTAAGCAACCTGCGGCTGGCCGATATTAGCCTCGACAGCGAATTCGCGCTTCATACGGTCAACGATGATTTCCAGATGAAGTTCTCCCATACCGGAGATGATGGTCTGGCCGGTTTCTTCATCGACACGGATGCGGAACGTCGGGTCCTCTTCTGCCAGACGCTGCAGGGCCAGGGACATCTTTTCCTGGTCAGCTTTTGTCTTGGGCTCGATAGCGATAGATACGGGCGGTTCCGGGAATGTGATGCTTTCCAGGACTATAGAATTGTTTGGATCACACAAAGTGTTGCCAGTCGTGGTCCCTTTAAGCCCTACGATGGCGGCGATATCCCCGGCGTCGACTTCCGTCACATCCTCACGTTTGTCGGCCTGCATACGGACGATACGTCCGACACGCTCTTTTTCACCGGTGGAACTGTTCAGAATATAACTGCCGGCGACCAATTTGCCGGAATAAACCCTAAAATAAGCCAGCTTACCCACGAACGGGTCGGTCGCGATTTTGAAAGCCAGGCCTGCGAACGGTTCATCCACGCTGACCTTGCGTTCAATTTCATCGCCTGTCTTCGGGTTAGTGCCCCAGGTAGAACCGCGCTCCGGCGGGCTTGGCAGCAAGTCAACGACCAAGTCCAGGACCTTTTCTACAATCACCCCACGGCCGTCGCCGCCGGTCACCACAAAAAAGTCTCCAGCCAATATCGCGGAACGGATAGCTTGCTTGATTTCATCCTCGCTCAGACCGTCTTCCCCAACTTCAAAGTATTTCTCTAGCGTCTTTTCATCTTCCGCGACGGCATTTTCTATGAGCAGGCTGCGGTATTTCTTGACCTTGTCCATCATATCGGCCGGAATCTCTGCTTCTACCAGCTCCTTATCAGTGAAGTCCTTGTAGGTATATGCCTTCATGGCAACCAAGTCTACGATGCCGTTTATGCTTTGTTCAAAACCAATTGGCAGGTGTATTGGGAACGCCCGCTTGCTCAGACGCGCGTGGATAGTATCCAATGATTTATAGAAGTCACCGCCGGTCTGGTTAATCTTATTAATAAAACAGATGCGCGGGACTTTGTATTTATCTGCTTGTCGCCAAACAGTCTCAGACTGTGATTCCACACCCATCTTGCCGTCAAACACTACGACAGCACCGTCAAGCACTCGCAAACTGCGCTCGACTTCGACCGTGAAGTCGATATGTCCCGGGGTATCAATGATATTTATCTGGTGGTCTTTCCAGTAGCAAGTTACAGCAGCGGAGACGATAGTAATGCCGCGTTCGCGCTCTTGGGCCATCCAGTCTGTCGTCGTCTCGCCCTCATGTACGGCGCCAATCTTATGCTTCAGGCCCGTTCGATATAGAATGCCTTCGGTCGTAGTCGTCTTGCCGGCGTCAATATGGGCAATAATGCCAATATTTCTAATTTTATCCAGTGCGTATTTCTTATTAGCCATTCGCTTCTATTCCAGTCGTTACTTCAACTGGTCCCAGAATCTCATCAAGTGAACTTCCATACAGTCCTTGGTAAATCTCGGTGATTTCCGCTGGCACAATAGTGGTAATTATTACATCCCGTAGCCACCTTGCCGCAACAAGCTCGGATTGATGGCCCAAAGAGCGTGAAGTTATAAAATCAAAATTCTGCGCAGCTCTGCTTAATTCACCGGTTGCTCTTCCTACTTGGTGCATATAATCAACTACGCCTTCGGTTGCTTGAAGAAAGCGTGGCATTTCTTCTTCGGTAGGGTCGGGACGACGTTCTAGTTCATGCGCATCAACCATTTAGAACCTCGCGAAGTGGGCAAAGGCCCTGTTAGCTTCCGCCATCTTGTGCGTATCTTCTTTCTTCTTCACGGCCGTGCCGGTGTTGTTGTAGGCGTCTACGAGCTCCAACGCCAGGCGGTCTTCCATGCTCATGCCCTTGCGGCTCCTGGCTGCGGCCACGAACCACATCATAGTCAGGTGGTTCTGACGCTGGCCCTTGACTTCGAACGGTATCTGATAGTTGGCGCCGCCGACACGGCGGGAACGCGTCTCCATATGCGGTTGGGTGTTCTTCATAGCCTGTTCAAAGACCTCTAGCGGATTCTGCACTTTCAATTTGTCAGCAGCCTTCTGCATACCGTTATACACCAGACGCTCCGCCAGCTGTTTCTTGCCGTTCAACATGACGCGGTTGATAAGGCGCTGTACGGCAACGCTGTTATAGAGCCGGTCCGGTGGGATGTCGCGGATGAGTGATTTGGTAACCTTACGAGGCATCTGTTTCTCCGGTGTTCTCACGGATGAATGCGCTGACCGCTTCACGGCCGGTCTTCGTAGTCAACAAACATGGCGTGCCGTCACATATCGTTATCTCACTGGCTATCTCGCTTGGCAGCCTCTCCAACTCACCATCAACTTCTCCGAATACAGCGGCCCGGCGCAAGCAAGCGTCATTGGAACATGCTGACCTCATCTCTATTCCGCCTCTGATAGAAGCTTGTTCAGGCATGCCCATTATTTGCCGCCTTTCTTGGCACCGTATTTGCTACGGCTGTTCTTGCGATTCGACACACCTTGCAGGTCCAAAGAACCACGGACTATATGGTAGCGGACGCCGGGTAGGTCCTTCACACGGCCGCCGCGGACCAGGACCACTGCATGCTCTTGCAGGTTGTGTCCTTCGCCGCCGATATATGCCCACACCTCATAACCGTTGGTCAGCCGCACACGGGCAACCTTGCGCAAAGCGGAGTTAGGCTTCTTTGGGGTCTTGGTCGTGACTTTGACACAGACGCCACGCTTGAATGGTGCCGGCTTCTCATAGTTGCGGGTCTTCAGGTTGTTAGTAACGCGTTGCATAGCCGGCGACTTGCTCTTGCCAGTCATCTTTACGCGCGGCTTGCGAACCAATTGGTTCATTGTTGGCATGTCTTCTCCTTATAGATGCAATCTACTGCTGCAAGCGCATGCCATACGCCAGGCTCAGATTGCTTAACGTTTCGCTTCACGAAACTTGACTTGTCGATTTTAACAGATGGGCTCAGGTTTGGCAATCAGTCATCCCCGCTGATGATTTCTTGGTCCAGGTCATGTGTCGGATGGTAACCGGTACCGACCGGTATGCGGCGGCCCAGGATGACATTTTCTTTTAGTCCGTAAAGCTTGTCGGTCTTGCCGCTTGTAGCAGCGGCAATCAGGACACGGGTAGTATCTTGGAACGAAGCGGCACTGAGGAACGAATCCGTGGACAGGCTGGCCTTGGTGATACCAAGTAGTAACTGGGTGACTTTGGCGGGCTGTTTCTTTTCTGTGACCAATTTCTCATTGGCTTCCGCCACGGCCAGTTTACTGACGATATCACCGGTGACGAACTCACTATCACCGGCTTCCTCGACTTGCACGCGGCTGAACATCTGGCGCACGATGATTTCCAAGTGCTTGTCCGCGATATTTTGTCCTTGGCCGGCAAAGATGCGCAAGATTTCGTTCATGATATAGCGCTGTGTCGGCTCGACACCTTGCAAACGCATCAGATCATGCAGGTTGATGGAGCCGTTGGTCAACCTTTGGCCGGCTACGACCTTGTCGCCATCCTTGACAAGCAATTGCTTGAAACCGGGGATTTCGTAGCGGATAAGGCTTTTGCTGGTCGGCACAATTACAATATGCTTGTCGGTAACTTCTGCCTTACCTGCCATCGGTGCGATGAGGGGCTTGCTTTTATCTTCCTGGGCAGCCAGGACGTCGCCGATGGCGACTTCCGAACCGCTGGCAATGTGCGGTGTGCGACCGCTCAGCGACAGTTCAACTTTTTCCTTATTGTCAGCCGTGACCTGCACGACGTAATGTTCGCCCTCTTCAAAGGCGGACACCGTACCTGCGATATCTGAAAGATAGGCCTGGCCTTTCGGCGTACGGACTTCAAACAGTTCCTCGACACGGGACAGTCCCTGTGCCGTATCGTCGGCTACGACGGCACCGGAACGGTGTTTGGAATCCAGTGAAAGCTGGGTACCAGGTTCACCGATGCTTTGTGCAGCGATGACACCGATAGGATGATGGGCTGCTACCAGGTTGCCGGTCGCCGGATCGACGCCGTAAGACTTCTGGGGTACGCCGCGGACCGATGTGCAGGAAAGCGCGCTCATGATACGAACGCCATCGATTGCTTCATCAGCCTCAATCTCGGCTGCCATCTTCTTGGTAATCTGTTCGCCGGCCTTCAGTTTTCCTTTCAATGGAACCGCCATGACGCGGCCTTCCAGACGCGACGCGTAATTGACACCGATTTCAGCGGCATCAGCCCGCAGCATAGCGAAGCCTGGATCTGTATCATCGTCGTCAATCGTAAAGACATCCTGGCCGACATCTACTAAGCGCCGTGTCAGGTAGCCGGCGTCAGCAGTCTTCAGGGCGATGTCAATGAGCGCCTTGCGGGTACCGCGGGTACCGGTGAAGTATTCCAATGGTGTCAGGCCTTTGACATAACCGGACTTGATTGGCAGCTCGATGGCACGTCCGGTCGCATCGGAAAAGACGCCTAGCATACCGACGGACATTTTCATCTGCGATATATTACCGCGGGCGCCGGAGGTAATGGCGATAGCCATGGACGATTCAAAACCTTCCATCTGTTTGGCCAGGAGTTCCTGGACATGCGTGTCAATCTTGGTCCAGGTCTCAACGGTCAGGCGGTAGCGTTCATCCTCGGTGATGAAACCTTGTTCAAACTGTTCGCTGATAGCAGCCGTGCGGACTTCGCCGCCTTCCATGACCGCATCCATCCCCTTGATTTCGGCGAAGTCACTCATACCCATCGATAGGCCGGAGCGGGTCGCCCAGTCAAAACCGATGTCTTTCAGGTCGTCTGCTATCTCGGCCGTCCTGTCCTGACCGTACTTCTGATATATCTGGGCCATGACATTGGCCAGTTTTTTCTTGGTCATAGGCTCATCCTGGAACGGGAAATCATCCGGGAAGATCTCATTGAACAACAGGCGGCCGAACGTCGTCTCACGGACTTCACCGCGGAACGGTACACGCACGCGTGCCTGGATACCGATAAGACCGGCATCCTTAGCCATCACCGCTTCTTCCAGACCGGTGAAGGTCTTGACAGTGGCGACGGCATCGGCGCGTTCATAGGTCAGATAGTAACAACCCAGCACGATGTCTTGTTCAATATGCAGGATGGGCGAGCCGTCAGCCGGCTTCAGCAGGTTCTTGTTGCTAGCCATGATGTCGCGCGCTTCGTTCTGAGCGGCGTCTGACAAAGGCAGGTGCACGGCCATCTGGTCGCCGTCAAAGTCGGCATTGAAACCCTTACAGACAAGCGGGTGCAATTGGATGGCGCGGCCTTCTATGAGTACCGGTTGGAAAGCTTGGATAGACAAGCGGTGTAGCGAAGGGGCGCGGTTAAGCAATACGTATTTCCCTTTGATAACTTCATCCAGGGCGTCCCAGACGGCGGTCTCCCCGGTCTCAATCATGCGGGTGGCCGAACGGATATTGTGAGCATGTTCGTTGCGGATGAGCCAGCCGATGACGAATGGCTTGAAAAGTTCAAGTGCCATCATCTTGGGCAGGCCGCACTGGTACATCTTGAGTTCCGGGCCGGCTACGATGACCGAACGGCCAGAGTAATCGACACGCTTACCGAGCAGGTTCTGGCGGAAACGCCCTTGTTTGCCTTTGAGCATGTCGCTGAGGCTTTTTAGGCGGCGCCGTTGGCCGGTAGCGGCCACAGCCCGGCCCGAGCGTGCGTTGTTATTGTCTATAAGCGCATCGACCGCTTCCTGGAGCATGCGCTGCTCGTTGCGACGGATGACTTCCGGCGCATTCAGCTCAATCAACTTCTTCAAGCGGTTATTGCGGTTGATGACGCGGCGGTAGAGGTCGTTTAAGTCGCTGGTGGCAAAACGGCCGCCGGTCAGCTGTACCATCGGTCGTAAGTCCGGTGGGATGACCGGCAAGACACTGACACACATGCTGCTGGGCTTGATACCGGCGCGGTACATGCTTTCCAGCAGACGCAAGCGCTTCATCAGCTTTTTCTTACGCTGGCCCTTGGCCTCTTCGGCTTCCTTGCTAAGTTCTGCAATCAGGGTCTCCAGGTTAACTTCAAGCAAAAGCTCTTTGAGCGATGAGCCGCCCATGCCGACTTCCACAAGACTGCTCAGATTATCCGGCAACATCCGGTAATCGGTTTCGCTTATCAGGCTGAGTTTGGCAAGCGCGGTAATTTGGACTTTAAACTCATCGAATTCTACCGCGGCTTCTTCCAGCTCCTTGGTTTGCATCTCTGCCAAGGCCTTGACGTTCGCGCCTTCGGCTTTGGCTTCCGTCTCGTAACGGCTCTTAATGGCTTCCTTAGCGGCCGCGAATTCCGCTTCTTTATCGGCCAGTATCTGGTCGCGCTTTTCCACGTCTACCGATTTGATGATATAGCTGGCAAAATACGCCACGCGTTCCAGGTTCTTGACCGTCATACCCAGCAGTAAGCCGATGGCACTTGGCGTACCACGGAGAAACCAGATGTGGGCCACCGGGCTAGCCAGATTGATATGGGCCATACGTTCGCGGCCGACGATAGACTTGGTGACTATCTCACCGTTCTTGTCGACGGCCGCTTCGCGTGAACGGACGCCCTTATATTTTGCGTCATGGGGGTTTATATCCTTGACCGGGCCGAAGATACGTTCGCAGAACAGACCGTCGCGTTCCGGTTTCTGGGTGCGGTAGTTGATGGTCTCTGGTTTGGTGACCTCGCCGTAGCTCCACTCCAGGATATCTTCGGGGCTGGCAACCGCCAGGCGTACCGCGTCAAAATCAGCAATGTCCGTGCCGTATGAATAGCGCTTCATTATTTTGCCTCCTCATCGTTATCATCGTCTGTGGCAACAAGCGCCGTGGTGTCGTCGTCAGCTATCGTCGCATCATCCGTGATGACGGTCGTTGCGGGGATATCATCGTCCATTTCCATGACTACGAACTCATCGCCGACTGCCTCTTCAGACACGTCGATATCGGACGCGGTCGGAGCCGGCAGGTCGACCTGCGGCAGATGATCGGCTTCGTCTTTGATGTTCTCAGCCAGTACTTCTTCCGCGTCAACCAGCTTGGTCTGGGTAACCAGGTCAATCTTGAGTCCCAGACCTTGCAGTTCCTTGACTAGGACATTGAAACTTTCCGGGACCTTAGGCCCGACTATCTCGGTGCCTTTTATGATAGCTTCGTACGCCTTTGAACGGCCGTAAACATCGTCGGACTTGATGGTCAACATTTCCTGCAGGGTGTTAGAGGCACCATAAGCCTCTAGTGCCCAGACTTCCATCTCGCCGAAGCGCTGGCCGCCGTTCTGAGCCTTACCACCTAGCGGCTGCTGGGTGACCATTGTATACGGGCCAGTGGAACGGGCATGTATCTTATCGGCTATCATGTGGTTCAGTTTAATCATATACATGGAACCGACGGTGGTCTTTTCTTTGAAGGATTCGCCGGTGCGGCCGTCAAACAGCTGCTGCTTGCCATCCTCCGGAAAGCCAGCCTCTTTGAGAAGTTCTTTTATCTTGGCCGGGCCGACACCGTCAAAGGCGGGGCTGGCTACGGTCAATCCGAGTGCGCGGGCTGCCATGCCAAGGTGCGTCTCAAACAATTGCCCGATGTTCATACGCGAAGGAACGCCCAACGGGTTGACGATGATATCGACTGGGCTGCCATCAGCCATGAATGGCATGTCTTCGACAGGCAGGATGCGGGCGATGACACCTTTGTTGCCGTGCCGTCCGCCAAGTTTGTCGCCGACACTTATCTTCCGCATCTGAGCCACGAAGACCTGTATCTGCATGAGTACACCGGCTTTCAACTCGTGGCCATTGGCGCGTGAGAAGACTTTGACGCCGACCACTTTGCCATGTTTGCCGTTGCTCATACGCTGCGAGGTGTCACGGACTTCTTTGGCTTTTTCGCCGAAGATAGCCCGTAGTAGGCGTTCTTCGGATGATAATTCGTGTTCGCCTTTCGGGGTAATCTTGCCGACCAAGATGTCGCCGGGATGAACTTCGGCGCCGATGCGCACGATTCCATCCTCGTCAAGGTGGCGCAGCGCTTCTTCGGACACGTTCG
>DATIHP010000057.1:0-2944 GCA_035480495.1 Saccharimonadales bacterium (SeqCode) | reverse complement strand
ACTCCCAATAGCCCACAGCTTAGGGCAAAAATATCCATTGACCTAAGTATAGCCCAGCAATCCTGGGCAAATTAAAAACCACCCTTTCAGGTGGTTCCAGATTTGTCTTGGTAGCGGGGGCAGGACTCGAACCTGCGACCTCGTGGTTATGAGCCACGCGAGCTGCCACTGCTCCACCCCGCGTCGTCAACGTGTAATGGTCGGGTAGCCGAGTCAGCGGCAAAATAAATTTGCCCGCTAACTCTTGCCACCCCACCAAGCCGTATCCTCACAAATTTGTGAATCCTCTCACAAATTTGTATGGCTGCAAAAGAGCGTGGTAATAGTAGCAAAACAGATACGAAGTGTCAACGAGGGTGGCCCTGCTTCAAAAGCAGGAACAGCAGCAGTATACTATTGTTCAGAAAGGCTGATAGCTATGGCGGATAAAGTATCACGCAAACGAATCTACAAAAACAAAATGGGGAAAACCGGTGGCGGTAGTGGCATCTGGTTCTTCGGGTTCATCGGGGCGCTGGTATACTACTTGCACTTCCATTCCGGGACTTTCTGGTTGGTGGTCATTGCGGTCTTCAAGGCGATTTTCTGGCCCGCCTACCTGGTCTACCACTTACTGCGATTCCTCGGGATGTAATAATGGCCGGGCCTAATTAGGATATTACCCCTGTTGGGCGTATACTTAATGTATATGTCCGTGATGAAAAAGCGTAATTACCTAGTGGATTCGCAGGAAGGTGCCCAGATTAAGCATCTCTTGCGCCTGATGGAATTAGACCAAACTTTCCATACCGAGGCCAGCTACAGCGCCAACGGTATCTTACATAATGACCACGTCATATCCTTCAGCGACAAGCATTGGAATTATCTTAATAACAATCCGCAGGTCGACCCGACGCACTATCTGGCCAACCTGCGCTTGATGACCCGCGTCCGCTAGTAAGACTCAAGCCACTATGGACGAAAGCGTAGCGGCCAAGGTAGAAAAGTTCTTTAGCAACTACCAGCTGCGTGACCATCCGAAGGGACAGATACTCATACTGGGTGGTGATGAAGTCAGTCATATCCACTATCTGGTCAAGGGTAAGGTCAAAGAGTACGAAGTATCGTCCCACGGCGACGAGATTATCCTGAATGTATTTAAACCGCCGGCCTTTTTCCCGATGTCACTGGCTATCAACAAACACCTCAGCCCCCATATTTTTGAGACTGATTCGGCTGCCCAGATACGGCAAGCACCGGTTGACGAAGTAGTGGCTTTTATAAAAATCAATCCGGACGTTATGTTCGACCTGCTCAGCCGGGTATATCGCGGCGTCGACGGGCTATTGGCGCGCATGGCCCGCCTGATGTCCGGCAGCGCCAAAGGCAGACTCATGTTCGAGATAGTACTGGAATGTCGTCGCTTTGGTGAGCCGCAAAAAGATGGTAGCAGCCGTATCACCATTAGCGAAACCGACTTGGGGGCGCGGGCCGGCCTGACGCGCGAAACAGTCAGCCGCGAGATGCACAAACTAGCCCAGCAGGAACTGGTGCAGCTGGCCGCCGGCACGATTACCGTCTTAGATCTGAAAGCCTTTGAGGCAAAACTCGACGAAGACATGTGAGCCGTATCACTGCTTCTTTCCCCTGTAACTGCTTAAATGTAAGCGGGAGAAAGAGACAATGAACTACATGCTACCAACGTCAAATTATCTAAGGAGAAGTCTGCTCGTGAATCAGAGGCGGCAATTACCGCCAGCGGCAACCCCCCTAGCTGGTGAGAAGAGTTTAGAAGAAACGTTGCGGGCGTTAGGCGCTTCCCGGTTTAGTCTGTGGAAGCTGGCCAGTCGTTACCTCCCCCATGTTATCCGCCCCGGTGAACACATCGGCGGCGTTGTCTATGGCCGCAATGATCAGGATGGTGCAGTGATGCTGGTGGCCACTGACCGGCGGGTCATTTTTCTAGATAAAAAACCGCTGTTCTTAAACGAAGATGAGTTGACGTACGGCGTTGTCAGCGGTATCAAGTACAGCCGAGCTGGCTTTGGCTGCACTGTTATCCTGCACACCCGAATCAAGGATTTCGTGGTGCATACCATGAATAAAAAAGCCGCCCGCAATTTTATGACCTACGTTGAACAACGTCGGCTGGAGACCAGTCCGGAGGACCCACTATGAAACACGTCTTCACCAATGATGAAGCTCAAGAAATTGGCAAACAGATTGGTCTGGACTTTAGCCAGGTGGATCTGGAGCAGTTCCGCCTGGGCTTGGCCGTGGAACTGGAGCACGGTACCCATGATCCACAAACCAATGTTACCAATGACGATTTGCACATGACCGGCAAAATTGCTTGGGCGCATCTTAAGGAAATGCCGGACTACTATAGTCACTTGGCCGAAATGGAAGCTGAAACAGAAGAAAAGCCATAGCTACCTACTACGACGTACCAACCACCTGGATGACCACTTTGCCGTGGTGTTTGCCCTGCTTGATATATTCCAGGGCTTCGTTGGCTTCTTCCAACGGGAAAACCTTGCCAATCTGTACCTTGATGGCAGCTTGGTCGACAAGCTCAGCCAGTTTGGTCAGCCGCTCCACATTCACATGTGAGGCTTGAAGGATAGGCTTCACCCCATATTGTTTGGCCAGTGTCTCATCAGGCTGGGCGACCATAGATACGATGATGCCACCCGGCTTGAGCACCTGGAAAGACTTGGTGTACGTATCGCCGCCTACAGTATCGTAGACAACGTCATAATCTTTAAGCGAGGTTGAGAAATCCTGAGTCTTGTAATCAATCACCGCGTCGGCGCCCAGGCTTTTGACATAGTCAGCATCCTCGGCCGCGGCGGTAGCAGTGACGTAAGCACCGATGTGCTTGGCCAGTTGGATGGCAAAAGAGGCAATACCGCCGGCGCCGCCATGAATGAGTATTTTTTGACCGCTTTGCAGGTTGGCGTGC
>DATIHP010000056.1:0-5264 GCA_035480495.1 Saccharimonadales bacterium (SeqCode) | reverse complement strand
AATCATAAGCTTTATCTGGCGGCTGATGCTGGCTTCGGTCTTGCCAATCCACTCTGCGATTTGGCGCTGTTGTGTCTGCGGGCTGTGTTGCAATACCCTGAGAATCTTGAACTGGGAAAAACCTATCCCTAGCCGCTCCTGCAAGGCTTGGTCAGATTGCTTAGCCAGCACGCCGGAGAGGTGCTGGAGCAGGTAACCGATGTTATTGGTAGGGCCCATCATGTTTTGTCTCTTACTGTAACCAGTGTACGCCCACAATACTTAACACGTCAAGTATTATTTTGAAGGGGCAGGGGACTCGTGCGAAAGCTCACTGTCTAAAGTTTTTGCCAACAGATGCCATTCATTCAATGATAAGGTCTGGGCGCGTCGACTTGGCTGAATCCCAGCCTTTATAAGTATTCTCCGTATCTGTTCCTTCTCTATTCGCAGACCCCCTGCTAAGGAGTTAAGGAGCGTCTTGCGGCGGGAGGCGAAACCGGCCTTAGCCAGTTGGAGCAACTGCGTCCTGTCTTCCGCGCCAAACATAAGCTCGCCGGGCCGCTGTAGGATAAGCACCTGCGAATCTACTTTTGGGGGCGGCACGAACAGTCGGGCCGGTATGACGGGTCCCAGGCTCACCTGCCAATACAGTTGGGCGCTGACAGACAGTAGCGACATTCGGCCCGGGCCAGCCGCTACGCGCTGGGCTACTTCCTTTTGAATGAGCAACACTATTCTGGCGGCTTGGTTGGGTGTTTCCGACAGTATGCGTATGAGGTTGCTCGTAAGATAATAGGGAATATTCGCTACCACTTTGTAGTCCGCCGGCAATCTGCCCAGGTCGAAGCGCAGGATATCTTGGTGGACCACTTCCAGGTTGGCAGCCGGTACGCGCCGGGCCAACTGAGCGGCCAGTCTTTCATCAAACTCTACCGCTACGACCTGCTTGGCACGCCGCACCAATAACTCCGTCAACGTCCCGGTGCCCGGACCAATCTCTAAGACGGCATCATCCTGTGTAACGTTTCCGGCCTCGCAGATAGAAGCAAGCGCCGCCGCGTCGTTCAGCCAATGCTGTCCTAGGCTTTTTTTAGCCGCTGGCACTTCAGGCATATACGCTGATTATACCTTACCAATTGCGGGCGGAGAGCCAGTGGTTATATGCGGCTGCCCAGCTGCCATATGTATGCAAGGCGTAGCCATTGCACCATTTCAGTTGCGTGACAGGGTTGCTTTCCCAGTCAGCGCCGGCGGTAGCCATTTTGCTACCTGGATATGCTTGGCATAGGCCATACGCTCCATCAGGATTTCGGGCTGAAGGATTCCAGTGCGATTCGTGAGAAACAATGTAGTCCACGTAAGGGTAATCGTTGGCCACGTTGATACCGGCCAATTGCATGACGGTGCTCTTATCCCTATCAACATCAAATGCTTTACCTCGCGCCACTATCTGTGTGACCGGCTCGGCGGTGCGGACTTCCTGGATGACGTGACGGGCGACTTCCTTGCCATTCTGCAAATCCAGCTGATAGGTGACCAATTTTTTGCCCGGAGTGCCGGCCTGCCGGATGGCGCTGGCACCGAAACTAAGGTTAGGGTCCTCAATGGTCTGTACTGTCATGGGAATTGGCTCTTCGGTTGTGATAATCTGCGTACCGACCCGCGTCACGAAAACCTGGCTGCCCGCAGTAATAGCGGTATCGGCGGATGGTTGGACCGTATCGCCATTAGCCAGTGTCACGTTTTTTTCTTTGAGCAGGTCCTTGACGGTTTTGGCGTGGGTGCGTACGCTGACCGGCGTACCGTATAAGTTCAGGTTGGCCGGTGTGGCGCGGTCGATGGTAATTTTATCGCCAAGCACCTGGTCGCGCAGCACGTTGTTGGAAACTTCCTGTTTGAGGTCATCCTCCGGATAAACCTGTACGCCCACTTGAGCCGCGATACTGCGGGCGGTCGTGGCGGCACTCAGTGCCTGGATACGTTTATCGCCATCAAATATGGTTACCGGACGGGCGCGGTAGACGTTGATACGAAAATTGTTATCATCAATGGCAGTGTCTTGGGCGGGCTCCACTATGTCACCATCATGCAATGTCACCTTTGCCCGGTTTAAGAAATCGCCTACTGTCGTGGCGCGTGTCGGTATCACTTCTTTCTTGTTATCCAGACTGAGCTGTACTACGTGGGAGTCGCTGGCGCCGATGGTCTGGCTGCCCAAGATAACGGAACCGACCATGGTGAGAAAACTAAGCACGATAAAAGTGATGACCGGAATCACAAACGGGTGTTTGTGAAGTTCGCGGTTGGTAATCCCCTCTTTGAATAGTCGTTTTTTCCTACGCATAGTCGGCACATGGCGGCGTTGGCGGAAGCAAACAAAAACTCACCTATGCCATCTATAATCTTAACAAATTACCCCTTGGATTTCCACCAGGCCAGGGCTGCTCGGAGTTCGGGTCCCAACCCTTCTACTGGCGTGTCCAGCGGCAGCCAGGCGGATTCCGCGATTTCTTTCCGTTGCAGTATGACATCCGGTTTCTTGGGCAGCACGACTACGAAACAGTCGTAGCCGAAATGCAGTCCGTACTGACGGTATTCTTCGCTGAACGCATGCCGCAGTTGTGTCTCTTGAAGCTCCAACCCGATTTCTTCTTTGACTTCTCTTAATAAGGCTATAGCGGGTGCCTCGCCATGATGGATGCCGCCACCCGGCATACTCAACTCCATACCGCCCAACCAACCGCGTAGCGCCAGGAATTTATCTTCCGCGACCAAAAGCAGCCTTGTCCGGTTACTCCGCCGCAGATAGAGCCAGAGTACCGGCCATGATAACCAGAACAGAACCATCCCGAACCAAAGCAGCGGTTTTTTCACGACAGTTTTTCCAACGGCGCGAAAGCTACATTCAGTTTCTTGGTCCCTTTGCCTTTGAAGTAGATAGTTACATTGTCGCCCTCGACCTCAACGACGGTACCCAGGCCGAATACCTGGTGCTTGACGCCGTCGCCTTCATTCAGGTCAGGCACATAACGCGGCTCCATGGATGCTGCCGGTGGCAAGTAGCTGTCTTCAAAACCGGAAGCAAGCTGCACTTCCCCGTCAATCTCACTCAGGAAACGTGACGGCGGATTATGCTGCATCCCGCCGTATAGCAAGCGGCTTGTGGCGTGTATCAGATATAGTTCCTCTTTGGCGCGTGTCATACCGACATAGCAGAGCCGGCGCTCTTCTTCCATTTCCGTCTGGTCGTAGAGCGCCCTGGAATGGGGGAAAATGGTCTCTTCCAGCCCAATCATGAACACGACCGGAAATTCCAAACCCTTGGCGGCATGGAGCGTCATCAGCGTGACAGCATCGTTGCCAAAATCAGCCGAGTCGATATCACTGATGAGAGCTACCTCTTCCAAAAAGCCGTCCAGGCCTACCTCCTGGTAACTTTTAGCAACGCTTAGCAGTTCACGGACATTCTCTTGGCGGGCTTCGCCTTGGGGCGTCTTGTCATCCAGATAAGCTATGTAATCAAGCCGCCGCAGCAGGCTGTCTAACAACACTGGCAGGGATACGTGGTCCATCTGCTCACGAAAATTTTTGAGTATCTCACCTAATTCAGACAAACCCTTACGCGCTTTGGTGGTGAGTTCAGGGTGGTCAACGGCAGACCGTAAGGCCTGTTCAAGTGTCATATCCTCTGCTTGTTGCCAAGCAAAGAAATTCTCAACCGATTTAGCACCGATACCACGGACTGGTACGTTTATAATCCGTTCCAGACTGACGCGGTCTGACGGTTGGTAAATCAACCTGAGGTACGCCATGATATCTTTGATCTCTTTGCGGTCATAGAATCGTTGGCCGCCGACGATACGATACGGAATGCCATAACGGATGAACGCCTCTTCCACGGCGCGGCTTTGCGCGTTGGTCCGGTACAGGACGGCAAAATCTTTGAAACGGCGAGCCTTCAAGTCGGTAGCTATCTTGACCCGACGGATAATGGCTTCACCTTCGGCCCGTTCGCTATTGACCTGCATGACCTGCAAAGGCTTGCCTTCACCCGCTTGGGTCCATAATTTCTTGTCTGAACGGTGGTCGTTTTTCGTGATGACGGCATGGGCGGCATCCAGAATCGCTTTGGTGCTGCGATAATTCTGTTCCAGCTTGATGATGGCGGCTTTGGGATAATCTTTTTCAAAGTTCAAGATGTTGCGGAAATCAGCCCCTCGCCAGGAATAGATACTCTGCCAGTCGTCTCCTACCACGGCGATATTGTGTTTATGATTGGTCAGCAGTTTGATAAGTTTATACTGGGCGGTATTCGTATCCTGGTATTCGTCAATCATGATATATCCGAACTGCCGTTGCCACTTTTCGCGGACCTCTTGGCTGGTCTGCAGCATATGTACCACGCGTCCTATCAGGTCGTCAAAGTCCAGCGCACTGTTATCCTTAAGGATTTTCTGGTAGAGGGGGTAGACCTGGGCGGCTGAGCGGTGCAATGGACCACTGCCTAAGCTAGCGTAATCGGCTGGCGAAATCAGTTCATTCTTGGCGCTGCTAATAAGTCCGGATATGGCCCGGGCCGGGAATGTTTTCTCGTCCAGCATCAATTGTTTGCTGGCTTGTTTGACCGCGCTTTGGCGGTCGCCTTCATCAAATATCACGAAGTTGCGGGGAACATCGGCGTATTCACCGTCCTGGCGCAGGATACGCACGCAGATACCGTGGAAGGTGCCCATGAACGGCATGAAGGAGCGGTTGTTGGGATTCTCGCCCAGTAATATTGCTACACGCTCGCGCATCTCATGGGCGGCTTTATTAGTAAAAGTCACGGCCAGGATGTTGTAGGGAGTCGCTTTTTTGGCGGCGATGATATGCGCTATCCGATGTGTCAGGGTCTTCGTCTTGCCGCTGCCCGCTCCGGCCAGAATAAGTAACGGCCCTTCCGTCGTTTCTACCGCCCGTTGCTGCTCCGGATTCAACCCCGCTAGTAAACTGTTTTGCACCCGCTCATTATACTGAACTTGCGCAGGCTCATGTAAATTACGGGTTATTCTGCCCTGGTTATTTTTTGAAGATATGTACCGGTAGGGAGATGTTTGTCTTAATGATACCCGCGTCAACCACGGCGTAGGCTCCGGCCAGTGCCAGCACGATGATGATTACAAGAGCGGCGAGCGCGCGGCGGTTATTGCGCCGGCGCGTCACCTGGCCGATGGGTACGAAATATGTCTTGTCTGTAACCAGTTTTTCCATGGCCTCCGTCTTGGCTTTTTCAGCCTCAGTCT
>DATIHP010000055.1:0-13409 GCA_035480495.1 Saccharimonadales bacterium (SeqCode) | reverse complement strand
ACCCACACTTTTTCTATATTTAACTTCTTATTTTTGCCACTTATCCCTATTATCCCCATGACTAATAACAAGTATTACAAAGGAGAATAACTTATTATGAAATTACAGGTCACCCAGGAAAATCTTCATAAAGCATTAAATAGTGTCGGTCGCGTCGCAAACAGCCGCGGTACCCTGCCCATCCTTTCAAACATTCTCATAAAAACCATCGGGAACCGCCTAAGTATCGCTGCGACCAATTTGGATATCGCTATCACACATTTCATTGGATCTAAAGTGAACAACGAGGGTGCAATTACCGTCCCTGCCCGTTTGATGGTAGATTTCATCGCCAGTTTACCAAGCGGAACGATTACATTGGAACTTGAGGACACCAAACTAAAAATCAGCGCCGAGCAGTACGAATCGGTCATAAATGGCACGAATGCTGAAGAATACCCGGTGATGCCGGCTATCAGTGGCGGCACGACCTGGAGCCTACCCGCCAAAACGCTGCGGAGCGGGCTGCAACAAGTCCTCATGGCAGCCTCATCGGACGAAAGCCGGCCGGTGCTGACCGGCGTTTATGTGCACACCCACGACAAAAAACTCTACTTGGTGGCTACCGATAGCTACCGTCTGGCTGAAAAGAACCTCATGAAGTCTGCAGAGGAGACCAACCTGCTTGTTCCAGCTAACGCCTTGCAGGACCTGCTCAGGATTCTCACCGACGTCGAGGACGAAGTCTCTGTCACACACGACGAACAACAGGTGCTGTTCCGGGTTGGCGATGTCGAGCTGGTGGCACGGCTGATTGAGGGCAAATACCCTGATTACCGGAAACTCATACCGGCCAGTTTTGCCCATACGGCAACGCTTAAGAAGCAGGAGTTCATAAATATCACCAAAGTTTCCAGTCTGTTCGCGCGGGAAAGCGCCGGCAGCGTGACAATCCATCTGGACAAAGCGAACCAACAAATAAGCATCCGCTCAATCGCATCACAGTTAGGCGAAAACACCGCCAGCGCGGCCGCTACCGTGGAAGGCGAAGGGGTCATCACGCTCAACTCCCGCTACATATTAGACGCTTTGCACGCTATCAATGGCGAAGAGGTCCGGTTGGCCTTTAACGGCAAGCTCGAGGCGTGCCTGTTAAGCGGTCCAAAGAGCAGCGATTACCTGCACGTAATTATGCCCCTGAAAAGCTAAGCCCTTACAATAGGGCTATGATTTCCAACCTACGGTTGCAACACTTCCGGTCTTACAAAGACTCGACATTTGAATTCGGCCCGGGCGTCAATATCATCGTCGGGCCGAACGCCAGCGGCAAGACCAATCTATTGGAAGCCGTGCTGGTGTTGTGCCGCGGCAGCTCATACCGGGCGCCAGACCGCGAGCTAGTTACCCATAACCGCAGTTGGGCACGCCTTGACGGGCTCGTCTCAGAACAAGCTCGCAGCGTGAAACTCCAAGTAGTAGAAGATGCGATTAACAAGGAGTATATCATCGGCGGTACTGTTTTAAAGCGCCTCCCCCTGCTCCGCAGTGTCCCAGCAGTGGTGTTCGAGCCGAACCACTTACAGCTTCTAACAGAGTCACCAGAGCTACGCCGCGGGTTTTTGGATGACCTGTTGGAACAGACCATACCGACCTTCGGCGGTCTGCGGCGGGCCTACAAGCGCACACTGATGCAGCGCAACACCCTGCTCAAGCAAGACTTCAGCCCGGATCAGCTGTTTATCTGGAACGTGCGCCTCAGTGAATTGGGCGGCCAAGTCGCCGAACTTCGCATGGCTTTCATCGATGAAAACAGAGCACAGTTGGTTAAGTTATATAACAAATTAGCAGGCAAACGGCTTAAAACGGACATGGTATACCAATCCAAGCTGCCGCTGCAGGCCTATGGCAGCGCCATGCTTAAAACGCTGGAAGCCCGCACAGACATTGACCGTGAACGCGGTTTTACCACTATCGGGCCGCACCGGGATGACCTGCAGTTGCTGCTCGGCGGCTACCAGCTGTCTGCCAATGCTTCCCGCGGCGAGACGCGCACCATGCTGTTAGCCCTCAAACTGCTGGAAGTAAAAAGCCTGGAAAAGGCGCGCGGCACCAAGCCAATCTTACTGCTGGACGATGTCTTCAGCGAACTGGACGGCGCCCGCCGACAGGCTCTAACCATCCACCTGCAGGACCATCAGACGTTTATAACGACCACCGATGCCGATATAGTCGTACAGCACTTTCTGGATAATTGCACCGTCATACCGACTACAGGGTAAGGTGCGGCTAGTGGTCGACGAAGCCGGAGTCATATACCTGCTTGCCGGCAGTATCCTGCAGCAGCAGCCGCATAGATATGAGCCCCTTCGTCTGAAGTTGGGCCGTGTAGGTCTTTTTATCAACCTTGACCTTGAACGTACGGATATATACCCCTGAACTACTGTCAGAACTGGGCGCCCCATGGATACTATCCGCCTGGATGCTCACCGCACCAGCCGTTGGCGCGAATGTGTGGAAGGCGCCCTGAAGCGACTTGACCTGGACAGAGGTGACGCCTTTCGTGATAAGTGCGTCGGTGCCGCTGAAAACCGTACCGGCACCGTTCGCAGATGGTACGCCATATCCCTGCACCTTCCCATCGATGGAAACCGCCGTACTGATGACAGAGTCAAAATTGCTTATCTTGACTGACACGGCATGCTTCTTTTTCTGCGGCATGAACAGCAGGGTGAAATCATAGGTCCGTTCATTCTTGATGCTCACATCACCCTGCACCTCCGCGTACGCCAGCTTGGTATGGCTACTATTCACATAATCACCAATCCGCCCCAGCACATAATCATAGGAGACGGGTGGCAGCCAATTTTGAAGTACAGGCGCGTTTATGACTACTGGCGTGGCAGTGGAAGATGCGGCACCCGGCAATGTAAATTTATTGTTCCCCTTGGAAAGCGCGAAACAGATTATCAGGATGATGAGCAATACAAATGCTACGACTGCTTTAAAAAAAAGCGGGCGGTTATCCTCCTGCATAATTTGTCTCCAGATACTTTATATACGCGGAAACGTCCGCAGGCAGACTGCTCAAATCTGTGGGGTAGCCACCACCGTTATAATACCCGACTACCCACTTGCCGGCGGCGCTGTCATATCTGGCGGCCAGGTCGGCGTTGCCCGGTACTACCACGCCCACCAACCAAGCATTATTAGCAAACCATCGGGGCACTAAAAGATCGGGGGGTCCGGCCGAACCGACCGCTCCTATCAGCGCACTGGCAATCGCACTGGCATCACGTTGCCTCAGCTGCGGGCCGAACCTGACCGTGCGGAACAGGCCTACCTTTACAGTGGCTTGGTACGGGGATATGAGGGGCGAGGAAACAATCAAATTATATTCCCCGGGACGTAATTTCAGCTCTGTTTCCTTCACGGCCTGGCCATTGATGGTGACGGCCGCAGACCTAGGCACATTAAGCTGTAGTCTCCCGTAGCCCACAAAAATGAGGAGGACTAGCAATGCGGAGCCTGCAGCCAATAAGGCCGCAAGGCCCGTCAACAACATCTTTATACGCGAGTTATCGGTCGGCTGCATGATTCAGACCCCCCACTTTCCAGCTAAGACCACTATCATTGTACTTCACCTTTGAAATATGGGTCAGACCAGCCAAGATAAGGCGCATGCCAACCAGTAGTTTCCATCCGGTCGGCATTGACGATGTAGATATACCCCTTACCGTCTATGTCGGTCGATAGTAACTTATTATTGCCCAGATAAACGGCGACGTGGCCGAAGGCTGAGGTGTTATAGAAAAGTAAGGCTCCGACCGGCGGGTCGCGGTCACCGGGGTGGGCGTGTCCAGATGCTTGTTGGGCATTCCAGTCGGCGATAGCGGAAGCATATTGGTACCGGGTGCCAAGCCAGGTGTATTCCGCCGCAGACTCGCACGCGCCGGCACACAGGTTGCTGCCGGTACCCGGGCTATCACCGCAAGCATCCTGGAACTCAGCACTATTGCGGTCAGTGAGTTTCTGGGCCCGCTGGCACATCTCCTCAACCCTCGGATACACGGTTGTGTTGGTGTTGGCGAACGGTCCGGTACCTGCTCCGAAGTTACAACCGACGACCGACCCGCCACTGCCACTGCCGCACGCGGTACTGACCGAACCGCTGCCGGCGTTCACCGTCCCAGTCTGGGCGGATGCACCGTAGAGCTGTAGAGCCTCTTGGGCATACTTTATACGCAGGTCATCGTGGGCTTCTGCCTCGCCCGGTCGCTCAAATTTTTTCCGCCACAACAAAGTCGCACTTTCAATAGTGGCCGTAGGGTCGGGGGTCAGGAAGGCTTTGAGTTCAGGGAAGCCACCCGCAATCTGGGCCGGCAAGTCGACATCCCATAGGTAGCCCAACTGGGTTTCAATCGCTGCCGGGTCAAGTTTCTTATCGGCGGCGTAGTTATTAAGCCCATCCTGCCTCCCGCCTACCCACTGGCCTATGCCGTAGGCGCCACTGCTAGGATTGCGAGCCGTAGGATCTATGGTACCTCTTGATTCCTGCTGCAAGTTACCGACGATAGCAGCACCCTGTATAGGCGTAAGGCCTTTTTGACCGACAAAGAAATTAAGAACCTTTTGGGGATTATCTACCCCCGGGAGAGTAACGACAGTGCCTGGCGCACCGGCCGTAGCGCAGGCCACAGAACAAGGGTCATAATAAGGCCGGTTTAACAACACGGCTTGGCGGTCGCACTGGGTAAACTCCGCCCGCGCCACCATCTGGTTCGAAAGCAACAGGCATATGCTTAGCAGTGCGGCACAATAAATACTGATGCGCCGTAGTTTTTCCTTCATGGCTTTACTCCTGTAGAAACGTTCCACAGCGAGCCAGCCGGGTGGCAGCGTGCGGTCGAGCCGCCGATAACCTGGTGTACCGCGTCCGCAGAGTCGGCAAATACATCAGAATTGGGCATGACGGAATATCGGGATGTGGCGCTGACAGGAGTGGCTCCTCCGGCTTTGACCGTAACGACAACGTGCCAAGTCGGCACCGCTTGTAACGGGCCGCCTATATCATTATTGTCCCAGAATTCCGTCCAACTACTGCCGCCGTTCTGGAAACTTGCCGGTGTACCGGGATTGGCGCGAGGGAACCTGATGCTACCTATGTAGGATTCTGACTTCCCGGGGAAGGTCACGAAGTAATCAAACCAGTCCCCCGCGCCATCAAATTTAGCTCGTACCATCCGCGTGGAATAGTGGCCGGCCGGCAACGAGCCGAAGTCATGCCTCAGACTTACGAACGGACCTTCGTTGGTTCCCGCCGTAACCGTTGAACCGGGACCCGTGACTACGTTTGATTTGTCCGTCGTCCCGAAACGACTGAAAATAGCTGTCCCCGTGGTCTGTAGCCCATAGTACTGCCCAGTATTATCAATCTTCGCATCGTACAGCTGCAAAAATTCATGGCTACTCGTGCCTGGGTCGTTCAGTATATCGATTTCGTGCTGCAGATTATTTATATCGGATGAGCCAAAAGACCAATTGACATAAGTCATGCCACCTGCCTGTGCAGTCGATGGAAAGGCGGTCGGTTCCGTACATGCCGGCGAGGCGGTAGGACTACCGGATTGGGTGGTAGAGGCAGGACCTGTAGAGGTGTTCGCAGCTGACTGTGACGACTGCACGTTTTGAATGTCCAGCAGATGGTCAAGCGTCTTCTGGTGGCGAATGGCTATCCGCCAGCGAAAGACCAGGTCACCATAGTCGGGATTGTTATAAGACAAATTCTTGGGAGAGCACAAACCGCTGTCAATGACATTGCCATTGGTATCACGTTGGATTTCCTTATCTGACAACAACTGGCCGATGGTCTTTTCAAAGCAGTCCTTATACTTATTGGCAATCTCGTCCTCTTTACCGCTGCCATCAAGGATGCGCTGATTTTCCAGGGGGTGCTGGTAGCTGGCGTCGCTGGCTATCTTAGCCTCCTCATTGGGCGTCCAACCGAACTGCACCTGCCCGTAATTGGCTTTGTCGACTACAGAATCGGCTACCGCGGTTCCAGTGCCCCAGTGGCTAAATATGGCCGCGAACGAGCTCAGTGGGTCCAGGATATGACCTAGCCCGCCTAACGTCTTGCTCAGGGCCGTAAAGTTCAAATAGCTGGCAGCTACGGTGCCGACCTTGGTCAAAAGCGAATCGGGGTTGCTGAGCGCAAAATAGCGCTGTGTAATAGGCAGTCGGCTTTGTTGGTGTGCCAGATACTGATGGTCCTCCAGCATGCTGAATGCAGTATCCGCATTATTCATAGGGGCGCCGGCCAACATCTGCTGCTCTTCGTAGCTGGCCATAGCGTTGCCACCCGCGTCAATGTCACTGGTTATAGGTTTGCCGCGGGCAAGACCGTTATGGACCGAGCCGGCACGACTGGCAACGATGAGTTTGGCTAGTTCGGTGGCCGCCCCAATCTTAGCCCCGGTCTTTACCAGGTCCGTCACGAAGGTCTTAGCGGAGAATTCATCAAAGAAATCCTTAAGGGCCACTGTCACGAACTCCTTGAGGCCGGCATCCGTAAGACTAACACTACCCCCCGTTCCGGCCACAATTAATATCTCGCCGGCACCGAGTCCCAGAATCACATAGGTGTTCGTAAGAGTGGGACAAAATTTGTCGGCAAAATTATTCATAAAATTTATGGCGACCTGCGGAATGCCTGGTATAGCATCCAAGAGCGTAAAACTTTGGGACGAGGAAGCCTGGGCGCTGGCGAACTCGGTGGTATCAACCGGCCTATTATTGGCGCGCAATTCCGGGACAGAGGCGCCAATACCATCCTTGCCGTTCAATTGGTGGATCAGCGCGTTAAGTGCAGGGGCGCTTATATTCTGACCGGACTGCTGGTGGCCGTTAACGGCTGCCACGCTATTAAACGTTCTGATGTTTGAGTCGTTCTGGGCGTCTATGGTGTTCTTAGAATTATTGACGGAACCGTCATAGATAAGACAAAGCGGGATGGCCACAGCCCCAGCGGTGGAAAATGTGGAAGCCAGCTTATCCAACGTATCCGACTGAAGAGCAGTGTCCAAAGCCGTGAGCGCTTTCTGGGAGAATGGTTTACCGGTAGCGGCCTGATCCTCATAACAAGCCGGATCCTTCAGGCATATCTCTTCCGCATCCAGCAGGGCGGTCTGCCCTTCCTCGACTGCTTTCGTGACCGTATCCCCCGCTGCCAAACGGGGCGCTTTGCCGTCGTCGGTCGCCACCGCATAACTTTCCTCGGCATTGAGCTGCTCGGCAGTCTTAGCATCCTTTTCGTAATTATCCGGGTTTTTCGGGTCGTCCGGTTTGCCGTTACGAACCCATCGTACCAGCTTGGCGTCAACACGGCCCCGTATAGCCTTAGCCACCGAACTGCGCACAAGCGTGTTCCTGCCGTTCAGACTGACCTCCAGGCCGTCCTTCAGGTCGCTGCGGTAATCAATCTTATCCGTAAACGTTTTGATAGGATGGAGTAACCTGCCGACAAGCGTTGGATTGCTGGCCGATATCTCCTGGCCGTCAAGAAGGATAGCCGTCAGACGTTGCCGGGTAAAACCAGCCACGGTCGCACCGTCTTCATATACATATGTAAGCCTCCCCTTTGTCTCCAGATTATCGACCACTTTCTCAGGCCGGTAACTGTTCACCTTATCACGGATAGCGCTGACTCTTCCGCCGGAATACCTGTCAATAAAACCGCTATAAGCCGTGTCAGAAGCCGTATCCAGCATGATTTTCTCCCCCTCTATCTCACCGGCCGAGTTGGCGAATTGACGGGTGGTCCTGGCAAATTGGTAGGCCGTCACATGCTCCATGAAATTCGGAATGGTCAGCGTGCTGATGAAGAAAATCAATAGAAATAAAAACATGATGGAGCCGCCGCCCAGGATGCTGCCAGCTATCAGCCGCCTTCGGCCTTTCTTGCCGGCGAAAGCTGACTGAAGCCTTGCCTTGATAGGCGTTTTGCGCCCGCCGCCCTCTCCATGGAAATTGAATTCATTATTATCATCGGGCGAATCGTCATACAGTTTGTTGAGCTCAGCTGTTTCCGCTTCACGGCGCTCAGGATGTACGCCCAGGTCATCGTGCTGACCGGTATTTTCTTCTTGTTCAAGCAGGTCCTGATCGCTCACGATGTTTATTTATCCCTTGCGCTACAGACTATCATAATCCCGGGCTTAAACGGTTCTGCAAATCAATGGTACCTTGCGGCTGGTCAAGCTGCCCTTGTTGCTCCATCTGCTGTACTTGGGCAGGATTAGAGGTAATCAACCCAGTCTCAGTCGGGCTAGCGGTTATCTGGATATGGACATGGTTCTGCCCCGCAAAGAACAATCCTTGTCCGACTGGGAACTGGCTGAGCCGCTTCTTTTCCTCGCTGGTCAGCTTGAAGGTGTCTCCCAGGACGTCCACGGCGGATGCGGATTGCTTGAGCAATATCTGCAAGCTGGCATTAGCCACGATAGCCCGGCCCATACGTGAGCCCATAAAATCTTCGACGTCTTGGGTTATGGTAGTGATGCCAAGGTTATACTTGCGCGCCCGCTTGGCCAAGGAGAATAAGAAATTTGCCGAGTCCTCATACTTCATAAGCTGCCAAGCCTCATCTACTATAAGCAGACGCTTTTTTAGGTCAGTCTTGGTCTTGTTCCAGATGAAGTTCAGCACGATATACATCGCAACCGGCCGCAGCTCATCCTCAAGGTCGCGTATATTGAAGACCACCATAGGGTTGTTGATATCAATATTGCTCTGTTGGCTGAAAATGCCGGCAAAAGTACCAGTCGTGTATTTACGCAACCGCTGGGCCAATTGCGGGCCGGACCCGCCCATATGCAATAGCGTGTCGTACAGGTCTGCGATGGTCGGTGGCTGGGAGTTATGGGTCAACGGGTCGTTGGTAATACCGGCCTTGGCATACGTCTCTATAAGCGCAGCGTCCAAGTCGGCCTCTTCTGCCGGGGAAAGTGCGGGGGCAAATACCGTTCCTCCTGCCGCCTCGCTGCCAGCCATCTGGGCTTGGGCGCCGCCCATCATCAGCCGCAGCAAGCCATGCAAGGTAATGAGGTTGCTTCTGAGCGCGTTGTCCGCCTCTTCCGTGTCCACGACCTTGGGTAACTCAAACGGATTGATGCGTACCGCGGAATTCAGACTAAGGCGTACATACGCCCCGCCGACAGCCTCGGACATGCGTTCATATTCATTCTCCGGGTCGATGATGAATATCTCGGTCCCGTACATCATGCTGCGTAATGCTTCCAATTTGACGGTAAAGCTCTTCCCAGCACCGGACTTTGCAAAGACAACCGAATTGCCGTTCTCTAAGGAGAAGCGGTCAAATATGACCAGGCCGGAGTTATGCATATTTATGCCGTACAAGATGCCGTTATCCTGCGTAAGGTCGGCGCTGGTGAACGGGAAGGTTGTGCTGAGCGCGCCGGTACTGAAGTTACGTTTTATCTGCAGCTGGTCAACAAATTGCGGTATCGTACTATTAAACGCCTGCTCCTGTTGGCTGGTTGCCGACTTAGAATATACCAACTGCTGGCCAAGGGTGGACTCTACCTTATGAGCTATGAATTCCAATTCATCCATGGATGATGCATAGATAGTAAAATACAGACCGAACCGGAAGAAGCGCTCCTCCCCAACCTGCAGCTTATCGCGCATCTCTTCGGCATCACTGATGGCAGCTTGTTTGCCCGGGTCGCGTACCCGTCCCTTCTCAGCGTCAATCTGCAGGCCTGCCTCCAACTGCGAAACTTTTTTGCGCAGGTTTTCCAGCACTACCTGGCTTTCGACCGGATAGATGAACATGGACAGGTCCATGACCTCGTCCATGTTGACCATGGACGACAACCAGCCGGTGAACACCTGGCGCGGGAAACCGTAGACGTAATAACTGCGTGCAATCCGGGTGCCTATCTGGAAATGGCTAGCAGAATATTCCAACGAACTGGGCGCGATGAAGTCGCGCAACGCCGTTATGCCCTTTTGGAAGGCAGCTTGGACCTCATATTGTTCGCGCATCTGCTGCTGCTGGGCCAGTGATACAGGGTCCAACATACTCTTGTTTTTATTGCGACCAAAAACCATCAGGGCAGCTCCTTTTCCAGGTTCGGCTGGTGAGCAGTACCCTGGCCCTTTTCTATGACCGCGGCTGACAGCTCATTAAAGTTCTTGAGCGGTTGGCGGGTAGCGGTGTCCGGGTTGTAGGTGTCGTAATACAGTTCAATCAGTTCCTGGGTATCCAGCGGCAGCCCCTGTATATCAGACTGCAGAAGACCGCTCAGCACCGACTGCACCCGGTTGCGCAATTCATCCTTGGCTTTGTTCAGGTCGGCTTCGTTGATAACAACATGTTGCGCCTTATTGTTGAACATGCCGGCTAGCCCGGTGAAGAAATTCTTACTCTGGGTTATGGCCTTGGTTACGTCAGTGGTTGGGAAGTACGGGATGACCACATAGAACTTCTTGTCCATAATATTGGTCTGGGCGGATAGGTCGGCAATGAAGCCAATGTAATCTTCCATCAACAGCGCCAGCAGCATGTTGTCTTGCTCGGTACGTATCTTGTCCAAACGGTCGATATAAGGCTGCAAATCAATCTTTTGCGAACGGATAAATACCTGGACCGGAAAATAAAGCGCATTCAAAAAGCCCTGGTAACTATACTCAACGGCTTCGCGCTCCGATGAGCTCATCAGGTCAAAGTTGATGGATTTGACCATGACGACGGAACGGAAGCTGCCATCGTTCATGATGACAATACCGTCGCGTATCTCAGCTATTTCCAGCGTGTTCTGAGTGCTGTTGGGATTGGATTTAACTAACGGCGGCGCATTCTGTTTAGGCCCGACCGCAACGGGTTGCTGAGACGAATTATTCGGGTTATACATACCGGGCGCTTGAGGAGTAGCGCTATAAGGTTGCTGCGCGGCAACGGCAGGCTGCGGCCCATAGGCGCCGTAAGGAGGCTGCGGCGTGGCAGCAGCAGGCTGTCCCGCGGGGGGTGTCGTGTTTTGTGGCGGTGTGTTATTTGGGTCCATGTTTTAATTCCCACCCTGGCGATGATACATAACCCAGGCAGCTAACGCAGTGAAATCACCACTTCATCGTCAGGTGGCTTCTGAGCTTGTTTGTTAGCCTCCCGCGCGATGGTCGCTACGTTTAAATCATCGTTACTGGCAAGCCTTAGTATAGCAGGGTTAGCCTCCGTTGAGCTAGGCACTGGACCGGTCGGCTGAGTGGAGTTAGGAGCGGCCGCAATTGGGTTTTTAGGCGGGGTGGTCTTAGTTGCCGCTTTGCCGCTAGGGTCAAGCACGCGCATATGCCCATAAGCAGGATTCGGCCGGGCGTTCTCCCGGTGTATCTGGTCGAGCAACTGCTGTTCAGCCGTTCCCGTATCATCGGCCGAGGGCTGAACGTTATCAGCAGATGTAGCACCGGGCGCTACAGTAAGACCGGACGAGAAAGCGGTATTACCAGTAGGGATAGACGCGGAATTAGTCTGGTTCATGAACCAATAATCAGCTGGCTGGCTGGCAGCAGGTGCATCACCGCGGGTGGCGGAAACCAAATCCTGGTGATGGCTCTGCTGGGACTGGTTTATCATGCTGTCCAGGTGTTGGGCGGTCGGATTGTTCGCCTCATCCAGCATATCGTCAGCAGCAAAGACATCATATGCCGGAACCTCCTGCGGGAGACTACTGGCTTCTATCAGCCGGTCCGAACTATCGCCGGCATTTACAAGATAGGATGGCTGACTATACAGGTTTACATTCACATTCTTGATAGCCCAACCGCGGCTATCTATGGTATTGGCAAGTGCCTGCAAGCGGCTTTTTACTTCGCTCTGGGTCAGCCCGTCGGTCAAGTGTTTCTCTACTTTCTTGGGTACGGTGATACTGACCAGTTGCTGGATACCGCTCTGGTCCCAGATACGCCGGCGCGGCTTTATGAAAAAGCGTATCTTAGCCAAGAGCCAGACTTCGGATGATTGGTCATGTCCGAACGGCGCGGCCAACATACCAAAGAATATCATCGGCGGTAGAAACGGCAGCGTCAGTAAGAAATTGACGGCCAGAAGCTTGAAACAGATAAAACCCAGTACTATGACAATCGCGGCATAAATGAACTGGCGCAAGGTCAATGGGCCAAGCAGCTTGTCCTCGGCCTCAATATCCTGGATTACTTTATAGGTTGACACTGTCTACCAGTGTAGCAAACCCGGGCAATCTTATAAATCGTGCTTATGGCTTAGTGGGAACCGAACTTTTATGGGCTGCTTTTACGGGCAGCGCGTTTGCGCCCCAGACCTTGGGCGACCTTATTGATGCGGGCCTGGATACGACCATTGTTCACCGCAATGCCGTTTTTGCCTTCTCTCAAAGCACTCGGAACCGCCCATATACCCGCTACATTACGTCCCACGCGCCGTCCGGTTGCCTTAGTGCCCCTCCAAGCAACACGCCCAGTAGCTTTTGCGGCTATTTTACTGCGCTCCTTACTCCTATCGTAGACTCTAGATGCCAAATCTTCCCGGTTCCGGATAGCTGTCTGATGTTCCTGGAGCCGTGTTATGCGTTCCTCCGCACTTGTCTTACGCTTGGCATGATACTTGGCAGCACGCTGCGGCTTGGTAACCCTTACCTTCTTGGTTTCATGCTCTATCGCCTCGGCTTCATGCAAAGCATGACCACGTATGCCGACAGCCTTCTTATAACCCCGTACCTCTTGCCTGTTCCGAGGCGTTTGGAAGAAACGCCGCCAACCCAAATCCGTACCTAAATCATTAGTAGCATTTTCCGGTCTGACTTTCTGTGCATGATCATACACGCGGGCACGCCCGTACCATTTGTGCTGAGCGTCCGCTTCCATTTCTAGTAAACGCTTTTTGTCACGTTGATTGTTCATTCTTTTTACATCCCAGTTATGCAGCCGGCTAGAAGTTGCCGTATAGGCATCATGGATCTGACGCCTGCGAAGCGGGTGGCGCACCCTTTGTATTCCGCGCCTGACCTTATCGCTCAAATCAGGTTCTACCATATCGCGGCTCATATCGGTGTCATAAGGCACGGGCTTGCCTTCCATAATACGCGTGAAACTAGCCTCTCCTTCTTTGGCTCGTCGTGTCTCACGTTTCTCAGCCTTATCAGCCCTGGTGCGCTGTGTTTCAGCCAACCTGATACGTGCCCCTGTTACTTGTTCGCGCAGTCCGGTAAGGGCTAAGGTTGCTCCAATAACAGTTATCTCCGCCACTTCGCTCACAGGCAGATGTTCTATAGGGGCGCCTAGGGCCTCGCTGTGGAGACCACGGTGCATCGCATAACCGGCCACGCCGGTAGCAGCCAGGCCGCCCAACCTTTGCAGTACCGACAGTTCGGGTTGGGTTG
>DATIHP010000054.1:0-3358 GCA_035480495.1 Saccharimonadales bacterium (SeqCode) | reverse complement strand
CATGGAGGATCTGCAGGCCGGCATCAAAGAAATCACCGCCTTTGTGCCGCTGGGCGAGATGTTCGGCTACACCACCAACCTACGCAGTTCAACCCAGGGACGAGCCAGTAGCAGCATGGAGCTGGACCACTACGCCGACGTGCCTAATAATGTCGCCGAAGCGATTATTGCCAAAAATTCGAAATAACTACGAATCAATGAACGAAACCAAACCTAATTTCGGTGAGTATCAGAGGGCAAACATATGGGACATACCGGCTGCGGCGGCCGGTGGGGTACTGATGGTCGCAGAATTCGTGGTCATAATTGGCGGCGAAGACACTCACAAAGCAGTCACTAATTTTGTCGAACGCCAACGGGCAACCGCTGCCGCGGTGGCCTTCCACCTAGCCCCATTCTCATTAGTACACCTTGGCCGCCGCGACACTGACCACTCTGCCGCCTGGTAGGCGTTTATGCTTGCACTAACAAGGTAGTTTGCTTAGGCTAAGGCTATGGCTGAAATTGATCCAAGCACCATACCCGAGCGCTGTCTGGGCTGTCTTCGACCAGCTGAAAAACTGGTTGATATAGACCAACAATTGCTAGTGGCCAGCGACCTACGGTCGAGTCTAGACAGTAAAATGGAAGCACTGCAGCGCGAACATGGGGGTGTCGTGGATGCCATAGGTTTTTATCGAAGCAAGCTTGAAAAGTTGCATGCCGATGACGAAGACGCGATTAGGGCTACCTATAAACGATTCCGCGAGAAAGAAGACCGACTCGCTGACGTCGAAGCCAGTCAGCGGCAGCTGCCACTTGATTACGGACAACGCCTAGCCGGTTTTGACGGGCGGCGTGAGCAATTTCTGCAAGTTCATGCTGACGCATTTGTAGCTGCGGCGCAGCATTGCCCTGGTCGGCCAAACAGCAATGCGCCGTGCGGCCTGGAATCGTTCAGGGTGAACGACCCGGCTTCCCGACCTGCCGAACAGGCTTCACGCCTCGTTCTCGAACAACTCGTCAACATCCGACTGTAATCGCCTCACAACTCTTTACAAACAGAAGGGTTTTATCTATACTACTGCGGTAACTCGTGTGGGTTGTGTTAACTCGTGCGAAAACAATTTTTAAGCCACAGATTAAGGAGATATTACTTATGGCAGATTTTGACCGCAGTAAGCCGCACGTTAACGTCGGTACCATGGGCCACGTTGACCACGGCAAAACGACTCTAACAGCCGCTATTACCAGTGTATTAGCTAAGAAACTACCGAGCGACGTCAACAAGCCAGTCAAATACGACGAAATTGACAACGCGCCTGAAGAAAAAGCCCGCGGTATTACCATTGCCACTTCTCACCAAGAATATGAGAGCGAAAAGCGCCACTATGCGCACGTCGACATGCCGGGACACGCCGACTACGTCAAGAACATGATTACCGGTGCTGCCCAGGTAGATGGCGCCATCTTGGTCGTTTCCGCAGCTGATGGTCCGATGCCCCAGACCCGTGAGCACGTCCTGCTAGCCAAGCAGGTCGGTGTGCCTTCAGTGCTTGTCTTCATGAACAAGATGGACCTGGCTGACCCTGAACTGGTCGAGCTGGTCGAAATGGACATCCGCGAACTCCTTAAGAAATATGATTTTGACGAGAATGCGCCCATCATCAAGGGTTCTGCCACTAAAGCATTGGAAGGCTCGGCCGCCGATGAAGACGCTATCATGGAACTTGTTAAAGCGATGGATGACTTCATCCCAGAGCCCAAGCGTGATTTGGACAAGCCATTCCTGATGCCAATTGAGGACGTTTTCTCGATTAAGGGTCGTGGCACGGTTGCCACCGGCCGTGTCGAGACCGGCGTCGTCAAGGTCAACGAAGAAGTTGAGATTGTCGGCATTCGTCCTACCAAGAAAAGCGTCGTGACCGGTGTTGAAATGTTCAAAAAGAACCTTGACCAAGGCCAAGCTGGCGATAATGTCGGTATCCTGCTGCGCGGCATTGAGCGCGAAGATATCGAACGCGGCCAGGTACTGGCTAAGCCGGGGACCATTACGCCGCACACTGAGTTTGATTCGGAAGTCTACGTGTTGACCAAAGAAGAAGGTGGTCGTCACACGCCATTCTTCAAGGGCTACAAGCCGCAGTTTTACTTCCGCACCACGGACGTAACCGGTGAAGTCGAGTTACCGGCTGACAAAGAAATGGTCATGCCTGGTGATACCGTGACTTTCAAGGTCAAATTGCTGGCCCCGATTGCTATGGAGCAAGGTTTGCGCTTTGCCATCCGCGAAGGCGGCCGTACGGTTGGCGCTGGTGTTGTCACAAAAGTTACCAAATAAGTCCAGACAAACAGACCGCAACAAATAGTCCCGGCAAAGCCGGGGCTTTTTGATTGCTTAGTGGCTACTTCCAAATTTTTCTTTCGGTTCCGCCTACAGCAGTAGCTAATCTACAGCTGTAGGCGTCTTCCTCAGAAGAAATTCGAAATTAGCTCACCATCTGTTCGTCTGGGACGAGCATGCCGAGAAGCAGAAGGAAGAGCCCCAAAAAAATGGGGCCCTTTTGTTTTTTTGTAAATATGTTATATAGTTAAAATTATGTTTGTAGACGACGAATGGTTTACCTGGCGCGTCGTGAGTGAGTTACGTCGTACCGAACCGGAGACGTGGCGACGAATAGTTGCCGGTGTTCGTAGCATGGCCGTTCGTTCGACCACAGAAGTTGCCATCCCCGATAATTTAGCCGTCGTTCATCTTGATAATGCGGAAACTACTGCCGACGGTCTGAGGACAAGACGCTATTTCAGAGAGGGGCTAGGTTTTGGGTCGGTTGAAGAGAGAGCGGTAGATGAAAGTAATCCTGCCGGGCTCTGGGTCCTTTTTCCCGACAAGATGGGCGTGGGGTTTGATTTAGACCCCGCGATAATTGAACGAGATACCGAGGTCGCGCGTTTAATCGACTTTTCAACGAATTTTCTGCTCCCGTATGAGGTGGAAGCAGAAGTCTAGCTATGTCAATGAATGTACTGGCCGATGGCAATTCGGCAGAACAGCTACTGGAAGCCATACCATATGCAGTCATGCACGCTGTTGAAGATGCCCGTAGGCAAACAATGGCACCCAGCGAAAAATTGCTATCTGCTATCAGTAAGGCGGTCAGCGAAGCGTGTAGTGAACAGTTTGCAGACTTTCCCACGGGTGTCATAGACCTGAGAGATGCTAGACACCTGCATTCGGTTCCTGTAGAATCAACTGCTGTAATTAACAGTGATGACTAAAAGTCGTTGTAATTGTTCTCAATAGCGTTGCAAAGATGTTACATCACAAGGAGTCCTGAATGGCTGAATCAACAGCTAAGAAAAAGCCTATCGTTAAGGC
>DATIHP010000053.1:0-10429 GCA_035480495.1 Saccharimonadales bacterium (SeqCode) | reverse complement strand
GTTTGATACCGTCCACCAGTGATTCACGACAGCCGTACAGGTTATCGAACTTGGATTTCGTAACGCTGTCATTGACATTGATAGCCGGCAGCTTCAGCCGTCCATCCTTGAGCCATTCGTTGAGCTGCTTGACGCCGGTGGTCGTTTCCTCGGTCACGCCTTTGATATCTTTCATCAGTTCCGGATGCTTGTCATGAACCAGCGCCGTCAGGTCGCCGCCATCGTCTAACAACATGTTTGGGCCCTTGCCGCCCGCAAATTTCAGCGTCTGCTCGACACACCACCAATATTCGTCTTCGCTCTCGCCTTTCCAGGCGAATACCGGCGTGCCGGCATGGGCGATAGCGGCCGCCGCGTGGTCCTGGGTGGAAAATATGTTACATGAAGACCAACGCACCTCGGCCCCCAAGGCTTGCAGCGTCTCTATCAGCACGGCGGTCTGGATGGTCATATGGATAGAACCGGCAATCTTTGCGCCCTTAAGCGGCTTGCTGGCACCGAATTCCGCGCGCAGGGCCATCAACCCGGGCATTTCGTTTTCGGCCAGTGTTATTTCGGTCCGGCCCCACGGGGCAAGCTTGATATCCTTTACTTTATAATCTGCGTCTGCCATTTATAGTTGTATCTCCTCGTTAAATGTCTGCTGGTAGCGCTCTATGATAGCTTGTTTGGACAAAGGCACCTGCGTGCCATGCTGTTCGACAATGAATGATGCGACCACCGAGCCAAGCCGGCCGCAGGAAAGCAGCTCCCATTGTCGCAAGTATCCGTACAAAAAGCCAGCCCGGTAGGCATCGCCCGCCCCCGTCGGGTCCAACACCTTGTCGGGTGTCGTTGCCGGCACGGTGAAAGGGTCTTTTACTACCGTGCCTGCAATAGTGGAACCATCTTTACCATAGGTGGTGACCACCACGGGAATGGCCGAAGCCAGCGCCTCGGGGGTATTATCCGTCTTTTTACACAACACGCCCATCTCGTAATCGTTCAGGATAAGCATTTCGGCGGCAGCCACGCCTTTGTTCAGGTCATCACCCGAAACATTGCTGACCTGTTGGCCCGGGTCGTATAGCAGACGCATACCCTGCCGCTTGACTTCATCCACCTGGGAACGCATTGAAGCGGGGTCATGGGCGGATATGACAATGAAAACGTCGCGTTCAGCCCACGGCGCCAGGCTGAGAGACTGGCTGTCGCTCATGGCCCCCGGATAAAAGCCGCCCACCTGGTTATCTTCCTTATCGGTTATGACATTGAATGATGCTGTCGGCAGTTCGCTTATATGGACAAAGTCCGTCACCACCCCCGCCTGTGCCAGTTCTTTGACATAGACGTCAGCATCCCTTCCGACGGAGCCGAGCAATACCGGGCTTTCCCCCAGTTGGGCCGCCCCGTAGGCTATATTGGCGCCTACCCCTCCCGGCGTGTCTTCCAACTTGTCCAACAGCACGCTAAGCGACAGGACATGCAATTTTTCCGGATGAATGACATCTTTGTAGCGTCCGGAAAAGTTCATTATCCTATCCAGTGCGATTGAGCCGCATACTACCAGCTGTGTTTGAGAACCCATCCCAATCAGTATAGACGATTTGCCAAGAACCGCCTCGCTCTATCGTTCCGTCATTCCGTCTGGCTATAGGCTTATGGATTGGCGGTCCGCTTGGCTTTGCGCCCGCTCAGGAACGCTAAGACCCATGACCCGGCTGCACCTGCCAGTAGGAGGACTATCCAGAACCATTCCAGGCCGGTGATATTCTTGCGGGACGGCTTGCAGTTTGTCCCAAAGACCTTGTATAGGTCATCTGCCTTGTTCGGGTCCGTGTTGTGGCGGTACTCGCCCAGGTTAGTCAGAAAGTCTCCGTCCGGGTCGCCATTGGCGTCGTTCTTGTTCACATCCAAGCCGTTCTTGTATTCCCAGCCGTCAGGCATTCCGTCGCCATCGGTATCATACTTCTGGGGGTCCGAACCTATCTGATATTCCGTCAGGTTATTGAGCCCGTCATGGTCTGGGTCCTTGGCCGCATCCGTCTTGTCGGCCGGGTTCAAGCCATGTGCCAGCTCCCAGTCGTCAGGCATCCCGTCGCCATCCTTGTCGTTGCTGGCAGCAGGCGGCGGATTGACTTGTGCGGAAGCGCCGTTTGATGTGCTTCCGGCTTGGAGCGAAGCCGGCAACGTGGTGGTTCCACCCCCGCCCGAGCTCGGCCGGGGATTTGGTACAAGCGGGTCGGTTCCATTGGTTTGTTCGGTCCGGTCCGGCACGCCGTCGCCGTCCGTATCCTGCGTCGGGGTACTACCGATATATCCCAAAGCCTCGACGGCATCAACATTCACACTGGCGCCTAGCTGAGCGGAAGATATACGGACGAATCGATACGCTTTACCAAAGTTAGTCCAGTTATAGGCAAAATTCTGTGTAGAAGGGTTGGGGTCTACGCCCAACTGGCGGCTCTCGCTGGATATGACGTTCATATTGGAGTCCAAGAAATCGACGCTGACATTGACGACCGCACTTATCTGTCCGAAATAGATACGCAGGCTCTGGGTACCTTCCTCGCCGCTGCCCATATCCAGGGTAAGGATTGAGTTAAGGCCTGCCATCTGGGCGAACGTGCCGTTCGGCGCACCTACGGCGTTATCGGCATTTACTACTCCCGTTGAGCTGCTTGCTACCGAATCTGCATACGGGTCATAGGACGGCGTTGCCGCCCGCGCCGCGTGCGTGAGTAAGAACAATGCAGCCGCCAACAGAAAAGCTCCGCCTATGAAATAAAGTAACGATTTCTTATGAATTTGCACATGTAAATAATGGGCTTGCATGGTTCGCTCACCTGCCTTTTCTTTTTAGCTTATATTATACTGTTTTGTTATCGTGCTTTCGCTTAACCTAAAACGCGATTATATAGGGTCGACTCTCTGGCGCTGTTAGATTTTTCACACCCATGGACTATTATCGTGGTCGGGTAGCCTATCGGCTGTAAGGCAGATAGTAGCTACGCAGCCGGACTTACTGTTTGGGAAGGCTGACAATCAGATATGGTTTCTGCCTGTCCGTCTCTGCTTGGGCCAGCGGGTTTATCTTCGGAGCCTCATTGGCAGTTTCCACAAGCTTCGGTGTCTTTGCGAGCCCAAGCACTTGTATTAATTCTTTAGCATCACTGAACTCATAGTTAGGTCCATTGACCAGATTGCTATCGGGTATATTTATATAGATAAGGGCGGCGAACCCATATTCTTTGTATTGTGCCACGGCTTCTTCGGTTAACTTTTTCTGGTAATCGGGGTTCGTATTCCCCGCGCCGAATTCTGTTATCCAGACCGGCTTGCCGTGGCCCAAGAGATGAAGCCGGTTGTTGGCGATATCATAGAACGAGAACTGATATGCATTGAACGACGGCAGGTCATAAATCATAGTTGTTCCGATTACGTCCACCACGTCGTCGCCTGGGTAATATGCGAACGCACCCGCCGTACCGCCTGGTCCCCACACCCATTTGATATTCTTGATACCTTTGCTTTTAGCCATATCTGTCACATGCCGGTATGCAGCTATATATGATTGGGCGTCCTGGTCTCCCCACGGATATACGTTGGCCAGGTCCATCTCATGTGCGAACCGTACATAAACAGTGCTGTCCGTACCGCCTATTACATTCAAGAACTTGTTGATAATCTGGTCGTCGCGCCCAGCCTGAATGTCGTTGAGTAGTTTGGCGCCATCCAGCTCGCCTTTCGGCTCGATGGTAACCAACGGCGTATTCCCTCCCCTGAGCGTAATCAAAAGTTCCTCGCCCAGCTTACGGTCCTCTCTCCAGTCTACGAACGTATGCCTGATATATGGTTCGGTATCGGGTAATGGAGCTTTAGGGTTGTGCAGCCCGATGCTTGGGAGGACTTGGCCATTGTGGACAAAACGGTGCGAGGCAAGCTCCGTCGCCAGTTCATCATCCGTCAGAAGTTGAGGCGGTATGTTTGAGATGTCCTTGGGTTGCTGTGGCGATATTGCTGTCAGCGTCGGGCGCGGCGCCAGCAGCGCGTAAAGGGTTTGCTGACTTGAGCTCAGAGCCGTTATAGACGCGATTGAGGCGACTAACATGGTACTTGAAACCGCCATAACAGGCTTCAGCCAATACTTCTTGAATGTCTTCGGATTGAACCGCACTTGTCTGAGCCGGATATTCAGGTCAACCACGCAAGCGGTTAGCATGGTGACCAGGTTGGTAGTAGCGAAGACGAGCAAACCGTTAGTTTCAGATTTCCCATAGCGGAATACCCAGAACAACATCGATACGGCGCTAAGTATGCTTAGGAGCAGGAACGGACGGTATAGCTTGACGGTCGGCACGTTCCGTAGAAATTTGCCCTTAGGAGTTATCTGGTACGGCTTTACGCGGCCTAACCCTGCGCTCGCGATAGCTGCCAGTGCGACTGGCCAGCGGATGACATGCAGGACGATTCCCCGCCAGGACAGGCCTATGTTCTTGGGTTGGAACAACGGCCGTCCGGCCCACCACATAAGCAGGATTGATATGATGGCCGGGCTGAATCGGAACAGAAAATCGTCATTGGTACTGTTTATTGCGGAGGTATTGAATAATAGCCCCGCTATCGGGACCAGGAACATGACGCAGAATGATAACGACCATAAGGGATACCAGGTTTCGATAAAGATATACTGTAACTTTTGTTTCAGCGACAAGCTTTTTAAATGTGGCAGGCTATATGTCTTAAGGATTTGGAACATGCTGAAGGACCAAGCGTATTGTTGGGATAGATAGGCATTCAGCGTTTCCGGCCCGTCGCCCTCGGCGATTATCTCTGGCAGGTATACGCCCTTCCAGCCCTTACCCATCAGGGCAAGCGTGTTCAGGTGGTCTTCTGCCCGTGTCGGCTGGAAACCGTCTATCTCCCTGATGGCCTGCATTCGGAATGTCGTATGCGAGCCGATGATGACTGGCGATTCAGATATGCTGTAGAACCCCATCTGCAAGGGCCCCTGCAAGCCTTGTTCCTGTTCGGCAGACCCGCGTGCGGTCCAATGTTCCAGGTTGCTGTAGACGGAAGGGGCCTGCACCCACCCTACCTTCATGTCACGGAAATGGCCCAATGTCTTATCAAGGTATTCCGGCTTCGGTATATGGTCTATATCCAGTTGGACAAAAAAATCATAACCATGCCGTTTGACCTTGTCCAACCAGGCATTGATATTGCCGGCTTTGCTTTTGGCTTTGAAGGGATAGGTGCCAAGGTTGTATTTAGCCACGCCTTTGCGCGTGAAGTAATTGACGCCGTACTGCCGGGCAAGTTGCTTGATAGTCTTGTTGCCGCCTTCATCCAATATCCAGCTGTCATGAAGGTATGTTATCTCGCTCATTGCCTTCAGCTGCTTTTCGATTATCTCCATGGATTCCTGCGCAGGCACACAGGGGGTGACGACGGCAACTTTTTTCCCAAGCAGCGGGCGTCTTTTTTTAGGGGCTTTCGCCTTTAAGATGAAGAATAAGAAAGCGCTTGGCACCACGACGTATTCATAGAATATAGCCAATGTTAGCGGTATGAACAGATACAGATTAGCTGCACGTGTCCTGCTGAACCACCAACTCCATAGCCAGACTACTGAGGCAGCCCAGATGGGTAAGATTATCAGCGCACGGCGTGTGGAAGACGCAATGCGCCCTCCACGCTTGAACATATGTATATTTTAATATAAAACTACAGAATAAGCAATACTTAACATACTTTTTTACCGCTTATGGTCAATATTGTGTTCTAGTGGCGGATAAGCTTTAGCAATACGAACGGCAGTATAGGGATGACAAAAGTGAAAACGAACATATAGCCAATGAAATCGATGGTTATATCTTTCAGTTGTTTTGCTTTCAACACGTGCCCCTTATGTACCTTCAACTGTAGCGTCCGGGCCGGGCAAGCACAATCAAAAACGACTAAAATACATTGTTTATCCACAGCAAGACCAGGAGTTTCAATGTCGTTGTTGCAAATCTTATTTTCTTGTATGATGAGGCCATGATTACACTGAATACATTTGAACAGTTTAAGCGCGCTTTTATAGTTCTGGCCGCGACTTCCTTATACATGGCTCTTGTACTTGCTGGCTCTTCCCCTGCACATGGGCCAATCATCAAGCTGCGCCATGGCACCAGCTCCAACTGGTCAGGCTATGCCGCATCCGGTGCTGCCAATAGCTTTACGAGTGTGGCGGCAAGTTGGCGGCAACCATCCGTTACCTGTGGTTCCCAAACTGCCTATTCTTCATACTGGGTCGGTTTAGACGGTTATAGTTCCTCGACTGTAGAACAGCTCGGTACCGAGGCCGATTGCTCTAGCGGCACTGCCCGCTATAGCGCTTGGTACGAGATGTACCCCAAGCGCAGTTTCCCCGTTACTATGGTGATTAATCCGGGCGATGCTATGAGCGCCTCTGTAACATATCGCGGCTCAGGCGATTATTTGCTTAGCCTTGCTGATACGACTACCGGAAAAACATTTACAACCACCCAAAAACTTGGCTCTGCCCGGCGTACTTCAGCCGAAGTTGTCGTTGAGGCGCCATGGAGCGGTGGTACGCTGCCTCTGGCAAACTTTGGCACCGCATCATTCACTGGCGCGGTCGCCAATAACCAGCCATTGGGCGGTTTTTCAAACTTGGACCCGATTACCATGGTCAACCCTTATGGCATGAAGGCTACGCCCTCAGGTTTTGATGCGACCAAGCGCAATTTCTCAATAGCCTGGTCCGCCCAATAAACCTTAGTCATTGATTAAATAAAAAGAGGCAGAAATGCCTCTTTTTATGCTTGCTATTATTTTTGGTTTTATTCCAGCGATTTTTACTGGCAGTATTGCTCAATGAAAGCCGCGTTATTGGCAGGATTGGTGCCCTTGCGCTGCGAAATGTAAGTACCATTGCTATTGGGAGCAAGGACACCGTTGGGACCGCTTTGCGCGTAGGCTGCCCTTTCCTGGCCAAAACATGCGTTCGGGCTGGCATTATCGCTGACTGGCGGCTGAGGAAGGGCCATTGCCGGGATTGCCAAACCACCGGCCATCACCAGGCTTGCTACTGCAGCAACTACATATCTTTTAGTGTTTGTCTTTGTGTGCGTAATACCCGATTGGATATTATAATAATGATACTTCATGGCACGGCCCTCCTAATTAGTACTTACTACTATAGCCCCATAGTCAAGTTCTTGGTAATAAAAGCTAATGTAGCGAAGGCAGCATAGACTAAAGATCTTTAGTTGTGGCGAATAAATCTTCCTCGGTTTCGTGCCGGCGTATCAACTGAGTACTGCCATCAGGATAGACCAAGACTTCGCCTGCTCTAAGCCGGAAGTTATAGTTATGCGAGTTGGCCCGTGAATGCGCGCCAGCATCATGTATGACCATCAAATCGCCAGGCCGGGTGGTTACCGGCAATTCACGGCTCTTAAAGAAAATATCCGAGTTAGCACACATTGAGCCAGTAACGTTCATCGGCTTAGTGGGGTCGCCTTCTCTGCCCAATATATCAATGTGGTGGTAGGCTGCCGTCACAGTAGCCAGACGAGCCATGTTGTTAATCGATGTGTCAACTTCTACGAATGATTCGTATGTTTCCAGGACGCCATGCGTAACCCTTGTTAGTAAGTAACCGTGCGGGCCGGTTATATAACGCCCGTTCTCTGTAAGAATCGGTATCTCAAGCTGCCCAAGCTCAGACTTCACAGCCTCACCAATGCCACGTACATCTACCAGTTCCTCATCCGGATGATAATTTACACCTATTCCACCTCCGATATTTATAAAGTCGATTCCTATGCCAAATTGATCAAGGGCTTTCTCTGTCAGTAGTCTAAGCAATCTTGCGGTGTCAGCGAACGACCCTAAGTCTTTTTCATTACTGACCACCATGGAATGCAAGCCTAAGCGTTCCACGCCATTGGCCCGCATGCCATTAAGTGCAAGCATGACGTGTTCTTCAGTATCGCCAAACTTTGCTTTTGCAGGTTCGCCGATAATATCATTGCCCTTTTTAATGGCGCCTGGGTTATAGCGGACTGCCATGCTGGCGGGGAGGTTCCCAAGGGCTTTTTTGATCTGCCAAAGATAAGCGTATTTATCAATATTAATCAAAGCGTCCATCTCATGGGCAAGCTCATAATCCTCGTCCGGAGTATTATTCGAGGTATAAAAGACTCCGTGCTCGCCAAGGCCTTCCATTTGGACCATCCGCAGTTCTGGCCGGGAACTGCAATCAAATCCCATGCCTTCTTGCTCAATTACCCGCAGGATTCCTGGCGTAGGCGTGGCCTTGACTGCAAAATGGTTCACGTATTGAGGGCTCCAACTAAACGCTTGGTTAACGGCCCTGGCATTGTTACGGATACCAGCCTCATCGTATACGAATATCGGAGTTCCATACTCCTCGGCAATCTCATGGAACACCTCTGGCGCGAAAGGCAATGATTTATCCACTGACATGAAACATAAAATACCACATAACGTAGTATTTGTAAAACTTTACACTCTGTAAATTCCTATGGTCATAAAAAGAAAACTCATGGTATGGTAACCTATAAACGTTAGCAATTATCGTTCATTAAAGGTGCTTAAGGAGAATCTTATGGAAGAAAAAAGAGAAACAGTCAGCCAAGAAACGGCCACCGGCAATGTAGTTACGGAAAAAACCACGACCCAGCCGGCTCCTGAGGAAAAGCAGGCAGCAGCTACCGAAAAAAGCGTTTTCCAGGCCTACTACCTGGTATATTACATCACCGGTTTGCTTATAATCCTGCTAGTCTTCCGGTTTGTTTTTAAGCTACTTGGGGCCAACCCATCAAGCGGTTTTGTCTCCTTTATTTACTCGTTAACCCACCCGTTCCTGGCGCCCTTTTCGGGCATCTTTCACGCTTCCACCAGCGCGGGCGCGGAAACTACCTCAGTATTTGACCCGGCCATACTTATTGCCATAGCGGTGTATGGACTTATCGGCTGGGGCATCGCCAAACTACTGGATGTTATTACGGCCGGGAAAACCCCAGCCGCTTAGTAAGATAAGCCAGAATTAATGTTTACCGTTCAAATACTTGGTAGCGACGCTTAAGGCGAATGAGGGTAGGATAATGAACACACTTATCATGAGTAGTTTTTGAAGTGCATGACCTAGTGTAGAGGGATGGGCCCCATCATCAAAAAAACCTGTCGTGACCATCAAAATTCCCACAATACCAAAAACAATTGAGGCGTAAATAAATACTCGTGTAGCTATTTTTTGCACGTTACAAGTATAGCAAATGTTATTTTTTAGCTTGCTTATCGAGAGCCCACCGTACCGATGGACTTATGGGCTTGTCTGTCCGGTGAATGCAACCTATCCAACAACAAGGCCGGCGTAACCCTTCCAGCAGTTCAGCTGTTACCCGCTCGACGTGCTTTCTTCTTGTTTCATCTGTTTTGACGTTTATAGTCCAGCATATCCACTCGTTGCGGGCCAATGGAGTTAGGTCTTCCCACCTTTCCAGGGCAGATTCGTTAGCCAGTAGCGCTTTGCGTAAGTCCGCCGGTACTTCATGGACAACACCAGTAGCGATTTGTTTTTTGGACATGTAGTTATTTTACATCAAGCTATTTTACTTGTTCTGGTTATATCTGTTAGCTATAATGCCTGAGTCTTACGCCCTTATTGAGGGAAAAGAGCAGCCCGCCAAAATGTATTCCATTTTGGTAGGCAGCGATGAGAAAAACCGTAAGTTTGTCTCATAGTTAATCCCGGGTAGCTCAATGGTGGAGCAAGAAGCTGTTAACTTCGAGGTTGTCGGTTCGAGTCCGACCCCGGGAGCCATAGCAAAGCAGTCCTCTTTTTGAGGGCTGTTTTGCTATTTCCGAGGTCTAGCTCGAGAGGCAACGCAGCAGCTTAAGCTGATGCAAGTTGTCGGTTCGGTCATTAGTCTGTTGCCCGAGGTACTCGGCGCACAGATTAATGTGCGTTTGACCGACCCCGGGAGCCATATTTATACTGAACTTCAAACAAGATTAAAGAGTTTGGGCCACATTTTGCATGAAGGCGGATAGACGCGCGTATGCGGCGCCTTCCCGCTTATCTCAGCCAGCAGCTGCTGTTTGTCGACCCACTCGATTTGTTCGACTTCATCGCGCTGGATTGTAAATTTTTCCAGCGGCCAGTCGCAGATAACCGTGTAACCCTGTACTTGCCGCCAACCGAACTCAAACTTGGCATGTATTTTATTTGTTTTAATTAAAGGCACACCTTTTAGGCCGACTTCTTCTTCCAGTTCACGAGGTGCGGTTTCGTCGTATGTACTGTCTTTGGGAACAGTGCCATCAGCGGCTGGCGTCCAATTGCCAGGGCTGATTTTCAAGTCAAACGAACGCTGCTGGAGCAATACCTGCCCTTTACTGTTTTCTACCC
>DATIHP010000052.1:0-1917 GCA_035480495.1 Saccharimonadales bacterium (SeqCode) | reverse complement strand
CACGCACCTTTATATCTGACGGCCATGACATAGCTGCTCAGGTTCCAGGAACAGCCATAGGCAATCTTGGCAAACTTGCCTTGGGACAGCTGGTAGACTCCCCAGAGCCCTACACCCGTCGGTGAGCCGGCTCCGCGGTATTCTTTGCAATCACGTCTGGTCTGCAGATACGCCTGCAGCTCCTTCGGCACACGTATGCTGCTGTCGGCGCCCCACACCAGGTTGGCAGGCGGCTTGCGGCCGCTTAACACCCGTGTCGCGATGATACCCGCTATAAGTCCGCCCAGACCGATGGCGACCGGCAGCGCGAAAGCCAACGCCTGCTTGCGTTGTTTCCTGGTGAGTCTGAGGCTCTTTTTTCTTCTGGCCATGTACGGTTACTGCTTATACTTATCTGCCCTTTAGCATATCATGAGCACCTCTTTTCAGGTTAAAGCCGCTGCCCGAAAGATAATGTTCTTGCAGCTGCGCCCGCGCTCACCGTACAATAGCCGTTAGAAGTATGAGCGTATGGACAATCTGCTACTGACAATCGAGGTACTGCTATTGGTCAGTTTCTCAGCCATCTGTTCGGGGTTGAATGTCGCTTTGATGTCCTTATCCGCCAGCGACCTGCAGCGCAAAGCAAAACTGGGAGACATCCAGGCCAAGCGCGTCCTACCGTTCCGCACCAACAGCCATCTAGCGTTGGCCAGCATCTTGTTTGCCAATGTCGGCGTCATCTCGGCCAGTTCCCTTGTTCTGGAGACCCGTTTCAACGGGCTGGCTGCCGGGCTTATCAGTACGTTTTTGATAGTTGTCTTCGGGGAGGTATTGCCGCAGGCATGGTTTGCCCGCTACGCGCTCAATTTCTGCGCGCGGTTCGCGCCTTTGCTGAAGCTGATGGTCATCGTCACGTATCCGGTTTCCAAGCCGTTGCAGCTGCTGCTTGACAAGATAATCGGGCATGAAGCTTCCCAGCTCCATAGCCGCGGCGAGCTGGGCATGATAATCAATGAGCACCTGGGGCCGGGCGCCAGCGAGCTTGATGAAGGCGAGGTCGAAATCATGCGCGGCGCCTTGAGTCTCAGCCAAAAGCGGGTACGCGATATCATGACACCCGTCACCAAAGTCTACTGGTTGACACCCGATGTGTTGATTGACGCCGACAGGATAGACGAAATCAAAGCCCATAATTGGAGCCGCATGTTGGTCTGCAACGAAGATTTGACCGAGTGTTTGGGCGTCCTGCTCATGAAGGATATGGTGGATATAGATTTTGACGAACGGCCCTACCGGGTCAGCGAACTGCCGCTGCATCCGACCCGGATGGTGGGGAGCATGACGGCGTTGGATACGCTGTTCCGCAGGTTCATCGCTGCCCATACCCATATGATGCCGGTAGAACGGGATGATAAGGTCGTCGGTATCGTCACCGTCGAGGACCTTATAGAGGAAATCTTAGGGCACGAGATTGAAGACGAGGCAGACTACACAGGCCATGGATAAGGTACAATGAAAGCCATGAAGGCAATCAGGACACCGGCTGAGCAAATCTTACGGACCTATGTGACACTGACCCTGCTCTCCACGTTCGCCTCTTCTTTTATCTGGGGAATCAATACTCTGTTCTTGCTGAGCGCGGGTCTCAATATCACCGAGGCATTCGCCGCCAACGCCTTTTTCACGGTAGGCCAGGTCCTGTTCGAGGTACCGACCGGCGTGGTCGCTGATACTGTCGGCCGCCGCGCTTCCTATCTGCTGGGCGCGGCCACTCTGTTCGCATCGACCCTGTTCTATCTGTTCCTATGGCATATCCACGGACCGTTCTGGGCTTGGGCGGTCTCATCCATGCTGCTGGGCCTGGGCTTCACCTTCTTTTCAGGCACCACAGAAGCGTGGCTGGTCGACGGATTGCACCACACCAAACATAAAGGC
>DATIHP010000051.1:0-6467 GCA_035480495.1 Saccharimonadales bacterium (SeqCode) | reverse complement strand
CAAGGTCCGTATGGCATACGCCGCCATCAAACTTGGCATATTCCAAAAAGGCGGACACCTTGGCGGTGAGATCATCACCTGACACATTCGGTGGCATTTGGCGTATAGGGTAGCCGAAGTAGTAGTGAATGGTGGCAGTTGTCTGTGCAGAATATTGCCCAAAGCTGCCGCGGGCATAACGTCCGACCGCCATATGGTCGCTATGGTCGGGATACAGCATGCTGCCATTGTAGGGAGCCTGGGTCCGGACTTCAGTCGGCTGATAGGTTTCCATCAAGGTGGTCAGGGTGGTCGTGAGTTCTGCTGACGTATAGGTCGATTGTTTGTCGGCGGCCTGCATGATGCTTATACGTCCCGCTTCCAGTCTTTCCAGGCTTTCGTAATGCGACGTCCGGAAGCCCTGCCCTCTGATATTGCCGTCCGGCAGCCGCATAAAGATGAGTGAAACCTTGGTATTGCCCCGAGGATTGGCCACGGTAACGAACGTATGGTCGGATAACTTGACGATGCGATGGATCCAGATATTGGTGTTGCCTATGAGCGAGGAGTAGGCTGCTTCGGAGCCTTGTTCGCGTCCCTGCCAATACAATGCCCCGCCACCGGCGTCTCCAGCCGTCACATAGATGGTCCGGATGCATTTACCTGCTTTTATATCGTGCAAAAGGTCGGGATTTATGAACAGCAGGTCATCATCCTGGTGAGCCACGACATTCATGATGGTAGACGACTGGGGGCATGTCTTATTGGGTAGTTGGTCGAGGGGAATCGGCAACACCGTGCTGGTTTGTTGGGCTGGATTGGGACTAAGTTGTTGGGACGCGCTGGCGTGGGAGCCGTGGTCGTAGAACAACAGCACTTCCTTGGGCTCGTGCAGACTGCCCGCTATCAACACGCTCTGATTGGGGGCGCCATAATGAGCGATTATCTGGTCAAGCGTGCAGTGGGGATAATTGGTCAGGCTTTTGTCGAATGACAAGATGTAGGCGAAGCTGTGTCTGGTCAGATCCGGTTGCCAATTCTCACTGCTTAGGATGTCGCGTGCGACCGTGCAATCTTGCAGCGGCATGACAGTCAGACTGGTTGGTGCAGCGGCAGCTTTGACGGGTAAGACCCGCCAATAATCCCCCACGAGTACATCGACCGGATGGTTTCTGACGGATTGAACGATAAGGTTGTTACGGCCGCTCAGATCGGAAAGAGCGGTCACGTCGGCACGGTTCGTCCTTATGACCGTGAAGCCGCCCGCCACGATGCCGATGGTAATGAGAGTACCCGCCCCTAACCAGATTTTTTCACGCACGAGCGGCTTACTACGCAGGTAGGTCGCCGCTGCTATGAATACAGTGAATGGGATAATCGACAGATAGCGTGTATCGACGACATAGTAATGATCGGTTACGACGAAAGCCCCTGCCGCGGCCAGCGATGACCAGAACATGAGCAAAGAAAGTTTGGTAGGGTTATCCAATTTGTGTTTGCGTGGAAGCAGACTGGCGACCAACAGGCGTATGACTGCATAGGCGCCACGCGCGAAGATAGTGAAGTTGATGAGATAGGTCACGCCTGATACGGTCAGCAGGCGATGGGCTGCTAACTCCGGAATCTTGCGCAGCACGGCGGCGTCGAAAGCGGGGTTGGCGCCAAAGTTGGTCAACAATCCCAAAGCGCCAAAGATGCAGCCCAAAGCCAGCGCCCTCGAAGTATGGATAAGCCCGTATGGTCCGCTATCCAGCTTGCCGGCGATATGGGTGAGACCCGAGATGTTGATAAGCCAGATGATAGCTGCCGACGCAGCGGCAGCCAGCAGCCCGGCCAGTAACCATCGTGCTGTCTGTCGCACCATGACCCAGCGGGACCGGAGCGTATAAACGACCATCGCCATGGCTGCACCGCCCAGGCTGAACGTCAGGAATAATTTATCGCTGGCCGCCAGGACGGCCAGACAGGCTGCAGCCAGCCAGAAGTTACGACTCCTGAGCCTGCGCGCGCGGATCAGAATGATTAGGCTGCCTATATAGACAACGTATTCCAGGTTGCGCGTCGCCAGCATGGCCATATTGACAGGCAATATACCGCCGGCATAAGGTGCGGGCGGTATCAGCATCATCGTTGAAGCAAGTGCGAGCACAAGCGTACCGAAAACGAGTGGACGTTTCTCAATACGGTGTAGGATGTATGCGAACAGTCCGACGGTCGTAAACACGGTGAGGATAGTGAGGAAGGCGAACGTCAGCGTAGAGGGGCCAAGCAGCCGCACCGCATAGAAAAGAGGCCACTTGAGTAGAAAGCTATGGGCTGCCGGGAAAGACGCTGCGTGGAATGTCCGCCAGCTTTCAAACAACGTCGCGTTCACGACCTGATCGGCGTTACTTTGATGCAAGGTCGCCCCTAACAGTCCCCACCAGAAACTGGTCAGAGCTAAAACCACCAGGGCAAAAAACATATACAGCCAAGCATGATTGGGCGGCGGTAAATTTTTCTGGGTGGTTAGAACGTGTCTGACCTTCTGTTTCGTGATGACCGGACGAACGGGCTTGGATTTAGCTTTTGCGACGGCGGTACGACGTGCGGCAACCACCTTGGTCTTTTTGGCCGGTTTGGTGTTGCGCCGCCGCGGGGTGGGCTTTGTTTTCTTGTCTTTAGAAGCCGCCACTAATCTTCACCATGCTCCCGGATACCCGCTGAAGCATGATAATCGATGACATACAGCGGCCGCCGTTTACTCTGATTATGCAAGTGTGATATATAGAGCGATAGGATACCTTGTGACATCAGGACTATGCCGACCAAGAAAATTATCAGGATGCCTAACATCGCCGTGCCGGTAAATTTCCAGTGCCACGGATCGTCTAATAAGATTTGCTCTATGAGTACGGCGCTGCCTAGCAGGAAGGCCAGAAACGTGATGATGACACCCAGGTAACCGAATACATAGAGCGGAGCAAGTGTCAGCGAAACAAAACTGTTAGTAGCTAGTCCGAGCAGTTTGCGGTAGCCGTAACCCGGCGTACCTTGTTGGCGGTCGTGGGGATTGAAATTTATATATTGCCTTTTGAATCCCAGCCAATCGATAAGCCCCCTGGTGATGCGGTCCGTCTCGGTCAGTTCCAGGAATGGCCGCCGCACCGCCTGGTCAAGCAGCCGGTAGTCGGTCGAGCCGGGCAGCAGTTTCTGGCCGGTCATCTTGTTGAATAGCTTATAGAAAAGTGACGAACCTACCCGCTTGGAGAGATTGGCAGCTGATTTGCCTGAGCGCACGCCGATTACCACCTGGGCGCCATTTCTCCAGGCTTCCACGAATTTTGGGATAAGTTCCGGGGGGTGCTGGCCGTCACCGTCCAGACTGATGATAGCCTTGCCTCTGGCGGCAGCTATACCGGCAGACAAGGCGTTCTCCTTGCCAAAATTCCGAGACAAAGAGAGCAATCTGACGTTTGTATCCTCAGCATGCCACTTGCGCACCAGCTCAGCCGTATCATCAGTACTGCCATCGTCCACATAGATAATCTCAAAAGGCTCGCCTACATCATCGTGCAAGCTGCGCCATAAGGCCGCGTGAAAATCGGGGAGACCGACACGCTCATTATAAATAGGTACCACTACAGAAAGCAGGCGGTCTTCTGAGTTGTTCATCTTGATAATAAGTATAACAAAGTAGCCGGCCCGGCGCACCGGATTTACACAGCATCTGATAACCAGGCTCGGTTGACATAAGCATAAGCTGCATGTAAGACTTAGGCTCATGGCTAAGAAGAAGGACGGATTTGCGCAGCATCTGCGCACAAATCTGCTCAGGTTATGCCGACTTCACTTTGTGTTTGTCGCCCTTTACGCCATCTATACGATTGCTGCCGATGGCACTCATCTTATAACGCCGACACTGGTATTTGAGCGCTGGATCATGAACGCCATACTGTTTGTCGGGGTCAGTCTTATATGGTATGGAGCTTGGGGGAGGCTGCGTGATAGCGGTTATTACCGGCGTCTTATCTATGCCCTCATCCTGTTGGACATCATGATGGCCACGTTCAATATCTACACGCAGCGCGGGATGGCCGCCCGCGCCGTCATGTTGTTCAGCATCCCTATCGTCATATCGGCCGTCTTATCGAGCCGGACTGCCCTGTTCGCCACCGCCGCTCTCAGTACGGCGGCATACTCATTGGCAGCTATCAAATATTTCGTCGATTACTTTAATGAGGGATATAAGGCTGAACTGTACATTGAGGTGGGCTTTTACTGCGGCGTTTTCTTCATATTGGTAGCGGTGTTATCCATAGTGGTCCGGTCCCGCCAGTCAGACTAAACGACAGGTTTATTGGATATTTCTCAGCTTTAATTAAGTTTAGAGAGCATACTATGCATATATGCGTATCTTGATAGTGGAAGATGAACATAAGATTGCAAACGCGTTGAAGCGCGGGCTTGAACAGGAGTCGTATGCGGTCGATGTGTCTTATGATGGCGACAACGGCATGGCCATGGCTACCACCGAGCCTTATGATGCGGTAATTATTGACCGTATGTTACCGGGTAATTACGACGGCGTAGATATTGTCAAAGGGATGCGCGAACAGGCCATCCACACGCCGGTACTGCTTCTGACTGCTAAGGACAGCGTGCACGACAGGATACATGGCCTTGACAGCGGGGCGGATGACTACTTAGTAAAACCGTTCGCCTTCGAGGAACTACTGGCGCGAGTGCGTGCGCTTTTGCGAAGGCCGCAGGAGCAACTGGACACTAAACTTACTTACCGCGATATCACGCTTAACCCAGGAGACTACACGGTCTCCCGCGGTGGAAAACCCATCCTACTGACCCATAAGGAATTCGGCCTGTTAGAATTCCTGATGCGCAACCAGGGACGTCTGCTGAGCAAAGATATGCTTACCCAACACGTCTGGGATTATGATGCGGACATCTTGCCTAATACCGTAGAAGTATATATAGGTTACCTGCGTACCAAACTGGAGAAGCCCTTCAAAGGGGCGCCTATCCTCCATACGCGGCGCGGTTTCGGCTACGTCTTCGGGGACAAGCCCTAGTGTTCCAGTCGGCCTTGGTCAAACTGACAGGTCTCTATCTTCTCATCTTGATGTTGGTCAGTGTATTCTTCAGCGTGAATTTATACGGCATAGCCTCACACGAAGTTGATAACCGGTTGCAGCGACAAGTCAATTCTTTGAACTTCCGACCTCCGCCGCGCAGCAATTTTGATCTGGGCATAATTGAACAGGAACGCCAACAGGAGCTGCAGGATAGTCGGCAACATGTCCTGGTGGAGCTTATCTATATAAATTTTGTCATCCTGCTGCTGGGCGGAGCCGGCAGTTTCCTATTAGCCCGCCGCACCATCAGGCCTATCGAGGAAGCGCACGCCGCACAGGCCCGTTTCACTGCTGATGCCAGTCATGAACTGCGCACGCCCGTCGCGGCCATGCGTGCCGAGACCGAGGTTGCTTTACGCGATCCAAAGTTCAGTGCCGCCAAAGCACGCGTACTGCTAAAAAGTAACATCGAGGAACTGGAACGTCTGGGTGAGCTATCCAAGGGCCTTCTGCAGTTGGCCCGCGGCGCTGAGAACGGTCCGCTGGAAGAAAAGATACTACTCAAAGATGTAGTAGCGACCGCCGGGCAGCAAGTCATGCCGCTTGCTAAGACCAAACATATAATCATTACGGTCAACGATGTTGGCGAGACAGTCATCAAAGGCGATAAAAGCCAGCTTGTACAACTGGTGGTCATACTGTTGGAGAACGCTGTCAAATACAGCCCTCCTAAACGTGGCATTACAATCAGCGCGACTGAACATGCCAACCAGGTCCATCTATCTATCAAGGACCAAGGTTCCGGTATCCCAGCTGAAGACCTGCCCCATATCTTTGAACGTTTTTATCGGGTTGATGCGGCACGCAGCAAGTCCGCTGCTTCCGGACATGGTCTGGGACTATCTATCGCCAAACGGATTGCAGAAGTGCATCATGGCATCATCGAGGCAAGCAGCACACCGGGGCAAGGGTCTGTCTTTACTGTTTCCCTGCCCATCGTCAAGAATTAAGGTTACCTTGTAGCAAACATGTCTGGCTTGCTGGTGCTATACTGCAAGTAATGAACAGAAGGCCTGAGAAACTCTGGCATGTGGAAGCGGCTGTCGCGGGCGCGGTAATCCTGCAGTTGCTCTTATCAAGCCATTTGAGCATCGGCCCCAAATATCTGGTAGCGGTGCTTGAATTATCCTTATTGGTCGGTCTGCGGTTGACTGCTACGGCGACGCATGACCGCGCTTCGCGTATCCGCCGTCTTATCGGACTGACGTTGACCGCCATCGTCTCAATTACCAACATCGGTTCACTGGTACTGGTGTGCCAGGCTCTCTTCCGCGGTTCACAGATAGTCAGCGGCAGACAATTGTTGTTGTCGGCTGTCTCAATTTATCTGACCAATATCGTCCTGTTCGGATTGTG
>DATIHP010000050.1:0-2529 GCA_035480495.1 Saccharimonadales bacterium (SeqCode) | reverse complement strand
TAAACCACCTGCCAAAGGACTGTACCCGTCACAGACCGGTTTCGGTTGGACCAATGCCGTGTTTGAATATCTGTGTAGGACATATATTGACAATAATAAGCCGCCTGACATTGACAAGCCAGCGGATATATCCTAGGATTTTAACTATGACCAAGTCAGTGGAAGTTTTCGTTATGATGATGCCCATGCTCCGCCCTGGGCTGGTTCCGTGTTAGCATAAGAAAACCTCAGAGATTCACCGGCCCAGGGCCGGTTTTTTAGTATTTTAAGATTGGAGAACATGATGACCACACCAGAATTAGCACCAATCCCTGAAGGTCTGCAGGGAACGATCATTACCGATTGTGCCGACGCAAATGCCCGGGCCCGGCAGGAAATAAGGTTCAAACACCTCTTCGGGGTCATACCGACATTCGTCGGACTGACGGCAGAACGGGACTTCCAGGATTTAGAGGCCGCGGGACAGCTTGTCGATGCACTTGATGCGGCCGATACCCACACTACCTACCGCCAGGCGCCAAACGTCATACTTGCTAACGTCGCGCCCCGTGGAGACGATATCCGCGAACACTGGGAAAACGGCACGCCGTTCTGTTATTTCAAGCTAGGTGCCAATACGGTACTTGCACCGTATGAGGGCCGGGCATTGGCACTGGCTGGCAGACTGGGGCTTGTCCGAACGGCCCGACTCCTGGATGTCCCCTCTGTCACCAGAACTTTGGCTCAGGACGGTGTGATCAAAAAATATATCGCCAAAGCGATTGACAACTCCCAGTTCAGAAGCCTGCACTTCCTACCATTAGCGGCTAGCGAACTGGCCCGAGGCCGCTCATTACCGAATGAAAAACTACCGGTACCTGTTCTGTCTGAACCGGCGCCGGCAGCATGGTATGTCGATAGTTTCGGTAATGTGAAGACCACGTTGCTTAAATCCGACTTACCTTTTAAGCCTGGCCGGGTCATAACTCTTGCCGGCGGCCAAAAAGCTACCTGCTATCGCCGTCTAACCGATGTACCTACAGGCGAACTTGCCATCACCATAGGCAGCTCGGGTTATAGAACACGGCGCTGGCTGGAAGTAGTTATCCAAAAAGGTGATGCTGCTGCGGAGCTGGGCATCAAAATCGGGTCGCCGGTATTGGGCGACATTGTCCAGACACCGGCAAACGGGTAGACTAAGTAGATGAATTACTACGTCACTACCTCTATTCCGTATGTGAACGGTGAACCGCATATCGGTCATGCGCTTGAATTCGTGATGGCGGACGTACTGGCTCGGGCGGCCAGGGCACATAATAACTCCGTCCTGTTTTCAACCGGCACGGACGAACATGGCGGCAAGATTGCTGAAAAGGCCGCCGAGCTGGGCGTGACGCCAAAGCAGTTCAGCGACGAAATGAGCCAAAAATTCCGCGACCTTGCCAAGGCGCTCAATATCAGCAATGACCGCTTCATCCGTACTACCGACCCCGGGCATGAGCAACGCGCGGGGTTGATATGGGAAGCGCTCAAAAAAGACATCTATAAAGGCAAATACACCGGCTGGTATTGTACCGGCGACGAAGCGTTTTTCCCGGAAGCCGTGGTCAAAGCCAACAACGGTATCTGCCCGAACCACAACCGCAAATACGAGAAGATAGAAGAAGAGAATTATTTCTTCAAACTGAGCGCTTATGCCCCTAAGATCCAACAGGCGATTGCAAGCGGTGCTTTCAGGGTCATTCCCGCCAGCCGCAAACACGAGATACAACAGATTATCACGGACGGCCTGGAAGATATCAGTATCTCGCGTCCGAAGGATAAGATTTCCTGGGGTATCCCGGTACCGGGCGACGATAACCAGGTGATGTATGTCTGGTTCGAGGCGCTGATGAACTATATCACCGTGCTGGGCTACCCGGAACATCAGGATTTCAAGACTTTCTGGCCGGCCAACGTACAGGTAATCGGTAAGGACATCCTACGGTTCCATGCGGCCATCTGGCCCGGCATGCTGCTGGCTTTGGGACTGCCGCTACCCAAGACGTTGTATGTGCACGGCTTTATAAACGCGGAAGGCGGCGCCAAAATGAGCAAAAGCCTAGGGAACTCCGTGGCCCCGGCAGAGCTAATCGCCCAGTTCGGTACCGACGCGTTCCGCTATTTCCTGTTGCGCCATATCCCGTCATACGAAGACGGTGAATTCAGCTGGGACCGGCTGCTGGCTGCCTATAACAACGAGCTGGCCAACGAGCTGGGTAACGGCGTCCAGCGTACAGCAGCTATGATTACCCAATACCAGGACAGTATCATTGGGCAGACACCCGAGGCCGAACATGACCAGGCCCAGTATTTTGAAGCGATAGAAAATTGCCGTTTCGACCGGGCGCTTGACGAAGTCTGGGAACAGGTCCGCGGCCTCAACCAATATATCGATGAGCAAAAGCCGTGGGAAGTAAACAAGGCGGGCGACAAGGACCATTTGCGCGAAGTGCTGGCTTACCAAGTCAGCTGTCTCTTAGAGATTGCCGAACTACTGTCGCCTTTTAT
>DATIHP010000049.1:0-16408 GCA_035480495.1 Saccharimonadales bacterium (SeqCode) | reverse complement strand
CGGTTAGGCGGCAGTTGCATGATGGTGGCCGCTTCTTCGGCGCGGTAACGGTCATCGGTACTGATTTCACGGTTGGCAGCACTTATCGCCACTACGCCCTTGGAATTCAGGCCGCTGACATGCGCGCCATTGATATTGATGTTAGCTTGGTTGATATGGATACCGGAAACCCGTTCCGCCTCAGTCACCGCATGGGTTATGGCCTCAGTAACGTCGTCTATGTGGACCACGACGCCCTTGCGCATACCGATATTCTTAGATGAACCGTGGCCGATGATGGAAAGCTCGTTGGGCTTGGCCGGGTCGAACATACCTACCACGCAGCGGACCGCTGAGGTACCGATATCCAGACCAAAAAAATGTGTCGGCGATGATTCGCGCATGCAGAAAGTATAGCGCTTAACCTGTCGGCTCCGCAAGGCAAGCCCTTGGCCTTAGCCGCACGGCTTACAGGGTCGTCAGTATTTCAGCGCTGTCTTCAGTAATCAGGACGGTATGTTCAAAATGAGCGGCTAGCGAGCCGTCCTTGGTGCGGATGGTCCAGCCGTCCGAATCAGTTCTTATCTCATAGCGTCCGAGCGTCGCCATCGGCTCAATGGCGACCGTCATACCGGGAACCAGCAGCGTACCGGTACCCTTTTTCCCATAATTCGGTATGTTGGGTTCTTCGTGCAGCGCATGGCCGACACCATGTCCGACCAAGTCGCGCACGATACCATATCTGCCCTTATCCAATACGGCCTGGACAGCCGCTGCTATATCGCCTATATGGGTAGGCCCGCGGATGACGCTGATTCCAGCCATCAGTGCCCGTTCGGTCGCGGTAACGAGCGCTTGGACCTGGCCCGATGCGCTGCCCGCTACCTGTGAGACGGCGGCATCAGTAATCATGCCCCGGTAGGTGACCCCGAAATCCAGGCTGACTAGGTCTCCATTCTTTACAATATGGTCCGTACGCGGTATGCCGTGGACCACCTCATCATTGACCGAGACACAGAGCACGTCTGGATAGTCATAATAGCCTAGGAAACTAGGCTGTCCTCCAAGGCGCTGCAGTTCCTGTTTGGCGTTTTCGGCCAGATATTTGGTTGTTACACCCGGCTGGACAAGTCCAGATAGATAATTCAGGACGCTGGCCAGCATGCGGCCGCTTTCGCGCATCGCCTGAATCTCGGCGGCGGTCTTGATGCGGGTCATCATAATTATCCCCTATGCCTGCTTCAGATGGCTCAAGATATCACCATTAACGGTTCCGACCGGCTGCTCAGCATTTATGTTGACGACTTCAACGCCCTGCCGTTGTAGCCACTCGAGCAAAGGCGTCGTGGAGCGTTCATACTCGTCAAAGCGTTTTTCAATAGCTTCTTCCTTGTCATCGATACGCGCCCTGCCTAGTAGGCGTTCCTTGACCGCTGAGCGCGAAGCCACCAGATGAAAGGCCTGCTGCAAGTCAAAGCGTCCATGCTTGACCTGCTCTAGCAGCCACTCAGCCTGCGGCACCGTACGAGGGAAACCATCCAATATGACTTGCTTGTCGTCGGCCAGAGATGCCAGCACCTTATCGACGATGGCGATGATTTCTTTATCGCCCAGTAGTTTACCCGTCAACATCCGTTCGCGCTGTTCACCTGTGACATACATCCTAAGGACGTCTCCCATCGATACAAGATGGAACCCGTGTTGATCGGCCAGCATCTTACCTTGGGTGCCCTTGCCGGAACCGGCTATACCCATCAGAAGTATCACTGCAGTTTTTCCTTGGCAATCCGGGCGATACGGCCGCCATCAGCCTGGCCACCGCTACGCCTTTTGACCTCCGCGATGACAGGCCCCATAGCTTGGGGGCCACTGGTATCCAGTTCGGTGATTACGGCCGTCACCAGCCGTTCCAATTCATCATCAGACATCTGGGCCGGCAGATATTTCTCAATCACAGACTTTTCCGCGGCCTCAGCCTGGGCCCTTACTTCGCTACCGCCTTGCCTATACATATCAACGCTTTCCTGACGCTTCTTGGCCTCTTTGCCCAGTACCGCCATTATTGCCTCTTCAGTCAAACCTTTGTCGCGCGCTCCGGCAGCCACTTCAGCATAGAGGATAGCGCTTTTAACCCCCCGCAGCGTGGTGACAAGAGTCTTATCACCGGCCAGCATGGCGTGCTTGATGTCTTGGTCGATTTGGGCTTTGATATCCATAGATTCTCCCAGATTGTACCAGAGATACTAAAGTGTGGGTAGGGTTTTTGTACCTAGCGCTGACGGTCGGGCGCTTGCTGGCCCAACTTGATTTTCTTCATCTTGATAGCTTTGCGTTCACGGCGGACAATCGCCTTTTTTCGGCGGTCACGTTTGCTCAAAGGTTTCTCAAAGAATTCGGCCTGTTTTGCGGTCGTGACGATTCCAGCCTGTTGCACCTTGCGGGTGAAGCGGCGGATAAGGTTCTCAACCGACTCCTTAGAGTCTTTGCGGGTAACTTGTATCATAACTTCGAAAAGTATAGCTTAACAGGGTGTTTTAAGCAACCGTAAGGCTGATTATGGTGTTGTCTGTTGTTTCTTTTGGCTTAAGCGTTGTGACTTCAACACTATGCTCTGTAATTCCTTGAAGATAGCGAACTGCTTGTTGGTGTGGTAAATCTTGGTATTGCCTTGCCGCTCGGAAATAAGGAAACCGATTTTCTCCAGGCGTTTAAGTTCGCGCTGTATGTTACCGGCATCCTCTTTGATAAGCTTTGCCAGACCACGGACATGGGTCTTGAAGTCAGGGTACTTTGCATAAACCACAATGATTTTGCGCCTGACCCGGGAAGTGATGAATACGTCTAACATAAGCTCTTATTGTCACTCTAACAACGTAAAGTATAGGCAAGGTCACTCAACAATTCAATAGCTTTTTTACAACCGACGTATAATGCATGGTATGTATTATCGTGTTTTGGTGGCAAGCCAGCGGTTCCATGGCAAGGAGAGTCTTACCTATAGTTTTACCGGGCCGTTGGCCCCAGGCCAGCTTGTAGCCGTACCTTTGCAACAGAGAATATCTATCGGTATTATCGACTCCAAGGTCCAAAAGCCAACCTTTTCTACCAAGGATATCCTCTATAGCTGGCCGCTTGAGTTGCCGGAAAAGTCATTGTCACTTTTGGCATGGATGTATGGCTATTATCCAGCCCCACTTGGATTAATCACGGAACTGTTCACGCCTTCCAGCCTGCCGCAGAAGATAGCTGATACGCCAAAGTTTGGACCTGGTAGTCCTGCCGCTAAGCTGCCAACGTTGACCTCAGAACAATCCAAGGTGTTGGCAGCCATCGTTAAGGCAAAGACCCGAAGCATCCTACTGCACGGCGATACCGGTACGGGCAAGACCAGGGTTTACGTCGAGCTGGCCAAGCGGGCCTTGGACCAGGGCAAATCAGCTCTTATCCTTACCCCGGAAATAGGCCTGACCGAGCCGCTGCTTCATACGTTTACCCAGACTTTCGGCGAGCGGGTGCTCATAACCCATTCCGGCATGACGCCCGCCCAGCGGCGTGCCGTCTGGCTGGCAGCCATACGCAGCCAACAGGCTTTGGTCATCATAGGCCCGCGTTCGGCCGTGTTCTCGCCGCTAAAGAATATCGGGTTGATTGTCATGGACGAGGCCCATGACGGTGCTTACAAGCAGGAACAGGCACCTTATTATCAGACCAGCCGGGTCGCCGCACAGCTTGCGCATCTGCATGACGCCCTGTTCGTCCTTGGGAGCGCCACCCCGCTTATCAACGATTATTTTACCTTCGAGCAGAAAGGGCTGCCCATCATACGCATGAGCAAGCCCGCCATAGGTGCTGCCCAGGCTGCTTCGGTGCTCCTGTTGGACCAGCGGGACAAAGCCAACTTCACCAAATCGCCATGGTTAGCCAATGATTTGCTTGATGCGATTGGCACCGCCATGCGCAAGGGCGAACAATCCCTCTTATTCCTTAACCGCCGCGGGAGTGCCCGGTTAGTCATGTGCGAACGTTGCCTCTGGCAAGCCATGTGTCCGCATTGCGACGTGGCGCTCACCTATCATCAGGACCAGCACCTTATGCGCTGCCATAGCTGTGACTTCTCGGGAAAAGTACCATTGAACTGCCCGTCGTGCGGCGCCAGTGAGCTCATCTTTAAAAGCATTGGCACCAAGGCACTGGAAAGCGAACTGGGGCGTTTATTTCCGCGGGCCCGCATCAGCCGGTTTGACCGCGACACGGACAAGGCCTTGCGCTTGCAACACCAGTACCAGGCGCTTCATACGGGTGATGTTGACATCCTCATCGGCACCCAAGCTATCGCGAAAGGCTTCGATCTGCCGAAATTAAGCGTGGTGGGGATAGCGCAGTCCGACAGCGGCCTGCAGATTCCGGATTACACGGCGACTGAACGCACCTTTCAGCTGCTTAGCCAGGTAAGCGGCCGGGTAGGCCGGGGACACCGCGCGGGGCGGTTATTCGTCCAGACTTATGACCCTGACAGTGCGCTCATCGCCCTAGCCATGTCCAAGGATTACCGGTCTTTCTACGAACAGGAGCTGCGTCAGCGCGAGCAGTACGGATTCCCTCCGTTTACATATCTACTTAAGGTCACCTGCAGCCGGGCCAGCAGCCGGAGCGCCACGGCCGCGTGTCAGAAAATCATAGGGTCTATCCAGACCATGGGACTGCGCGTACACATAGATGGTCCGTCACCCCGTTTCATAGAGAAGATAAGCGGACGCCACGCCTGGCATATCATCATCAAATCCAAAGACAGGACCAACTTGTTGAAGGTCATCGCTAAGCTGCCCGGTAATTCCACTTATGACCTGGACCCGAGCAACCTGCTGTAACGTCCATGAGATAAGCCTACGGTTTTTCTCATCCTGCGGCGCCTGGGCAAAGCCTAAGTCTTCGGCTGCTCTTTTCCCTTCTCTAGACCCAAGATAAGGTATACTAAACGCTGATGAAATCACCCAGAGAAGACATTATCCATCTGCCGCATGCCCACCTGCGCGAGTCCTCCAAGCGTGTAGGGTTGGTAGATAAAAGTGTTCAGGAAAGCATTGCCCGGATGACTGAGGCCACCCTGGATTGGGAGGACAGCCGAAAGCACGAAGTAGGTGTGGCATTAGCAGCTATCCAGATGGATGTACCCCTGAGAATTGTCGTAATTCGTAATAACTTTGACAACAAAGAAGATCGAACATTCCAGGTGTTCATTAACCCTGAGGTCACTAAATACGAAGGTGAGCTGATTGAAGATTTTGAGGGGTGCCTGAGTATCCAAGATATCTACGGTAAGGTGCCCCGTTATCCCAAAGTAAAGATAAAAGCTCTGAACGCTCACGGCAAGCCGATAAGATTAACGGCAGAGGGGTTTTTGGCACGCGTATTCCAGCATGAGATAGACCACACCAAAGGCCTGCTTTTCATCGACCACATAAAAGACAGTGCGAACGCTTTGTACAGGCTGCAAGATGACGGCAAACTAACAGAGTTGGACTATGAGAAAGATATCCGAAAAAATAGTATTCTTTGGTAGCGGTCCTGTGGCCGCGCAGTCGCTTGAGCTGCTTGCCGGCGACTTTGAGATTGAAGCGGTCGTGACCAAGCCTAAGCCCCCGCACCACCGGGGTGAGTTTCCTGTCATTGCGACGGCGGAAAAGCTCGGATTGCCAATCCATACGGTCAGCAGTAAGGCCGAGCTTTCAAAACTCATCGCTGCCCGCCCGTTCCGAAGCCGTTTAGGCGTCCTGATTGATTTTGGTATCATCGTTGGTCAAGACACCATTGGTTACTTCCCGCTTGGAATAGTGAACAGCCATTTTTCGGTCTTGCCCGAATGGCGGGGCGCCGACCCTATCAGCTTTGCCATCTTATCCGGTCAAAAACAGACCGGTATCAGCCTGATGCTGCTTGTAGAAGCAATGGACGAAGGGCCACTGATAGCTTACGGCGAATATGACTTGCCCCCGGACATTACGGCTCCGCTGCTGACCACACACCTCATCCACCTGAGTTATGCCCTGTTAAAAGAGGAGCTTCCGCATTACATGGCAGGTAAACATAGCGGCGCTCCGCAAAACATCACAGGGCGCAAGGTTTCCTATTCCCGTAAGTTGACAAAACAGGATGGCGTGATTGATTGGGCAAAGCCTGCCGTAGAGCTGGAACGGGAAATCCGAGCATTCATAGAGTGGCCTAAAAGCCGGACGCAATTGGGCGGTAAAGAAGTTATCCTTACCGGGGCACAGGTCGTGGATGGCCGGAGCAAGCCAGGCGAAATATTAGAAAAGAGTCAGCGGCTCGTTATTGCCACCAGTGATAAAGCCTTAGAAATTCTCAGACTGAAACCCGCCGGTAAACGTGAGATGTCAGCCAAAGAATTCCTGGCCGGTTATGGCCAGCAACTAAGCTGATTGCGGCTCGGCGGGCGGTTTCTGAGGGGGTTGCTCGGATTGAGCTGCGGCGGCTACTATCTGGGGAGCTGACTGTTTTATCTCGGCTTTCAGCTTTTCCAGTTCGTCCGCGACCACCTTTTTGTAATCAGGGAAGTTAGTTTCCAGCCATTTGAGGGCGCCAGCCTCATCATTCTTGTCTATGAAACTCTCGAATTCGTCCAGTTGCTCATTGGTCATCTGTTCGGCCAGCTTCATTCCGACCCGCATCTCAAGGGTTTCGTAGATATGGGCCAACATTTTGTTCTTTTCTTCAGCGGGCAATGTTCCCAGCCCAAGCTCTTCAAGTAATGCGTTGTCTAACTTAAACATGCGTACGCCTCTTTTCCGCTTTATTTTAACATGGCCGTTCAGCTACTTGATAATTATATACACTACGATGCCTACGATGCCAATCAACAGACCAAGCCGGGCACCTATCACCAAAGCTTGCCTGTACAAAGGGCGTGCCAGGAACCGCCTGGCAGCATTTACAGTCAGTCCTACGCGGGACGGTGTCAGGACAGAATTACTGTCAGGGGCATAGGCGCTTGAGCGCGAAGCCAATATCTGGCTGACTGGTACCATCCCGTTCTTGGGGTGGTCATCAGGCTGCTGCTCGGCCAATACTTCATGACGGTCAAAATCTGCTTCGGTCATCTGTTCCAGTGACACGGTAGCATGCGTCTCAGGTGTGATATCAAGTTCATAACTCATTGGTGTTTCCGGTGGTAGCGGAGGTGCGGTCGTTTCAGGATTATGCTGGTGTCCCAGCAACCATTCGGCTGCTTTATCTGGCAGGGGCTCCGGAGACGCCGGAACTTCTGGTGAACGGTTGAATTGAACCTCCGGAAGTTCTTCCATGGGGTATGAATTATATAACTATCAGAGAGTTCGGGCAACTGCCTGGCGGGTAAAGAACTCCAGATGGTCGCCTTCTTGGACATCGACGCGGGCGGTCGTAACCAGGCTGACACCGCACATATCGCCTTCGAATACTTCTTTGGCGTCCTGGGGTCCGCGCTTGAGGTTGGTGGCCTCCGCCTCAGCTATGGTTTCCTTGCCACGCATAACCCGGACCAGTGCCGGTACCGTCAATTTGCCTTTGGTCACTTCCCCGCCGCAGATTACCTCTGTCTTGGTCGTCTTGAAGATTCCCTTCACGACCAGGCGGCCCAGCTCTGTCTCGACGATTTTGGCAGGCAGCAGTTGCTCTAACTCTGCCTTGACGTCGTCAATCAGTTCATAGATGACCGTGTAGAGACGGATGGATACCTTGTCACGGGAGGCCAGTTGCTTGATGTTGGTCGGCATTGGCACGTGAAAACCATAGATAATCGCGCCTGTGGTATGGGCCAGGTGGATATCGTTCTCATTGATGTTACCCACGCCCGAGCCGACAATCCGGATGGCGACTTCTTCGGTATCAAGTGTCTTAAGGCTGTCCGCAATAGATGTCAGGGACCCTTGCACGTCGGCCTTGATGATGATATTGAGCTCGTTAAGCTCATTGCTGCGGTTTATCATACGGATAAGCTCACCGCTGTTGATATCGCTCCGGCCGGCTTGTTGCTGCTCGGTCGCGGTCTGGGCAGTTTTGGCGCGGGCAGCTTTCTCGTCCGCGACGACCGTAAAGGTGTCGCCAAACTCAGGTAAAGACTTGAACCCGGTCATGACTACCGGCGTGGATGGCCCGGCTTCTTTCAGTACTTTCCCATCGGTGGATTCCAGGTTGCGGATACGCGCATAGCTGCTGCCGGCAACCACGAACTGGCCGGTCTTGAGTATACCGGCCTCTACCAGCGCTTCCGCCACGGAACCGCGGCCTTTTTCCATGTGGGCTTCAATGATGAGACCCTGGGCAGGAACATCGGTGTCGGCGCGCAGGTCCTCTACATCAGCCACCAGCAGTATCATGTCCAGCAGATGTTCGATACCGTCGCTGGTCTTGGCAGAAACTGGGGCGACTACGATATCGCCGCCCCATTCTTCTATCAGCAGCTCTTGTTCCGCCAGTTCCTGTTTGACACGGTTGATATCGGCGCCTTCCTTGTCAATCTTGTTGATGGCGACGATAATCTTGACGCCGGCCTTACGGGCGAAACGGATAGCCTCAATCGTCTGGGGCTTGACACCGTCGTCGGCAGCGACAACGATGACCACTACGTCCGTCAGTTGGGCCCCGTGTTCGCGCAGCGCCGAGAAAGCCTCATGTCCCGGCGTATCCAGGAAGGTTATTTGGCGGTCGCCGTGTTTTATCTGATAGGCAGAGATGTGCTGTGTGATGCCACCGGCTTCAGACTTCACCACCGCAGCTCCACGGATTGCGTCCAGCAAGCTGGTCTTGCCATGGTCGACATGTCCCATCATGGCAACGACCGGGGCGCGGGTAGCCGCGCTGGCGCTGGCGACATGTTTCTCACGTGTCGTTTCGGTCGCAGCCGCGTCCTTTTTGACCAGCTCGAAATCCAAATCCAACTCGCCGACTATAATCTGCGCCGTGTCGTAATCTATGCGTTCATTGACTGTCGCCATGACCCCGTTCTTCATCAGCTCGGTGATGAGCTTCGTGACGGGGATGCCAAGCTGTTCGGCCAGGTCGCCCACGGTAATCATGCTGTCGATTTCAATTGTAGTTGCCATGGGTTATCCTTCCTGGCCCCCTCTAGGGCCGCTTACATTACATCTGCATACTATTTAGCGTCTTTGAGACTAAGGGCAATCTTACGGCCGTCAGTATCGATATCCAGTACCTTGAACTTCTTGGTCTCATTGAGTTGGAATATCTTCTCCGGGTCAATGCCTTCTTCGTCGCTCATCTCGGATACGTGGACCAAGGCCTCTACCGCCGGGCTCAGTTGGACGAATGCGCCGAATGGCGTGATGCGGGTCACTTTGCCTTCCACCACATCGCCTTTCTTGAAGGCCTTGACCTCTTGCAGCCATGGGTCTTCCTGCATCTGTTTCAAGCTCAGCGACAAGCGGTCCTTATCGATGGCGATTATCTTGGCTTCGACCTCCTGGCCGGTCTTGATATAATCGCGCGGGTCCTCCACACGTTCCCAGGAAATTTCTGAGATATGGATGAGCCCTTCTATGCCGTCCACGTTCACGAATGCCCCAAAGTCGATGACACCCGTTACAACACCCTTGACGCTATCGCCGACCTTCAGTTCGGAGAAACGAGCCTGCATGTCGTCCTTGACAGCTTCTTTTTCAGAGAAAATCAGTTTGTTATCTTTGCGGCTGATATCCAGGATACGGGCGCGGATGGGAATATTAGTCAACTGGTTCAGCTTTTGCAATATCTCATCCTTGTCAGCGCCTGAGACGCGCGGGTAATGGCCGGCTGCCAGTTGGGAAACGGGCAGGAAGCCTCGGATGCCTTCCAGCTCTACCAACAGGCCACCGCGGTTAGCGTCATATGGGGAAATCTCGATTATTTCCTGGTTATCAAACAAGGTCTGCAGTTCGTCCCAGCCGCGGTCCTTGGCGGCCCGGCGCATGCTGAGCAGCGCGTAGCCTTCTTCCATTTCCGGGTCAACCACGCTGGTCATGATACTTTGGCCTTCTTCCAGCTGTTGCCCATGTCCGATTTCGCGGCGCATCACGACGCCCACGCCATTGGCCCCCAGGTCAATCCAGACCTCGTGCTTCCGTACGCTGGAAACGACGCCTTCGACGACATCCCCCGTTTTCAATTGCTTGATATCAGTGGACGCCAGTAGCTCGTCCATTGTCATAGTAGAACTTTTAGACATGTAAGTTCATGCCTCCTTACGGTACTGTGGCGGCCCGTAGGCCGTATCTCCATTCAGTCTTACATATAATTATATCTGTTCTCATCTGTTTGGTCAACTGTCAGTAGATGTAGATGTCACCGGCGTGCTACACTTTTTATATATGTTTTTAGCGGTAGACATCGGGGGCACTAAGACTTTACTGGCTTGCTTTGATGACAAGGGTAAGATTACGGCTGAAGTCAAGTTCGCTACCTCTCAAACCTATAGCGAATGGTTACAGGATTTGGCCAAAAACCTCCCTGCCCTTAAGTGTGATGATTTTCAAAAGGGTTGCGTAGCGGTCCCTGGGCGGTTGGACCGTGAAAATGGCATCGCACTAGGTTATGGAACCCTGCAGTGGGGACAGGAATCGATACAAGCTGATGTAGAAGCTACTACACATTGCCCTATACTGCTAGAAAATGATGCGAAGCTTGCCGGGCTTTCTGAAGGAATCCTGCTGAAGGACTTTAAGAACGTACTCTATGTAACCATCGGTACCGGAATCAGCTGCGCCCTTATAACCGACGGAAAGATTAACCCTGCCCTGGCAGATAGTGAAGGCGGTCAGATACTCATAGATGACCGGGGACAAGCCAAGCAATGGGAGGATGTTTCTTCGGGACATGCCATCGTGGAACGTTTCGGTAAATTAGCAAGTGAAATCAACGATACCGAAGTATGGAAGTCAATCTCCCGTGATTTTAGCCGCGGACTGATAAATCTTATCGCGGTTATCCAGCCGGAAGTCATAGTCATGGGAGGTGGCGTCAGTACGAACTTTGACAAATACATCCCCTACCTCCAGAAAGAACTCAAGAAATATGAAACCCCTTTGGTACCTATCCCCCCCATAAGACAAGCCGTTCATTCCGAAGAAGCAGTCATCTATGGATGTTATGAATACGGTAAACAACACCATGAAAAACCCGCTGCTAAGTAAGCTTAGGCGTAAACTGCCGGCGATTACCTTCATAAAGACCAATACGTTCTACTGGTCGCCCCAGACTAATTCAATCCACTTCAATCCGGATGCCTTGGAACTCGAGGACGGCCAATGGGCCCTCTTGCATGAAGCCGCCCATGCCCTGCTTGGACACAAGACCTACTATACCGATGCCGGGTTACTCATGCTTGAGGTCGCGGCCTGGCAGGCGGCCGAAGAGTTGAGCCGGAGCCTAGAGGTGACCATCAATGAAGACCATATCCAGGACTGCCTTAATACTTACCGTGATTGGTTATACGCCCGCAGTACATGCCCTGCCTGTACCCTGAACAGCCTACAGATAGACGGGACTACCTATCGCTGTCTCAACTGCTCTACCCAGTGGTCAGTATCGCAATCCCGGTTCTGCCGCCCCTACCGCATGCAGGAACGCAACAAAAAAACATCGCCTGGCGCCAGCCAGACGATGTTTGTATAACTTAAGAAGTCAGCTTACGCGACTTTCTTAGTCCTGCGAGAAATTCTTCCGCCTTTAGCGCCGGCAATCCGGGCTAATTCACGGTTAGCAAAGAAACCGCCGGTGCGGCCTTTTTTGCCGCCTTGGGCACCGATTTTCGCGTAGAAATCAGCACCATATTTGGTTTTGTTAGTATGGGCAGCAGCTTTGCCGCCAGCTTTAGTTCCAGCCATTTGTGAGGCCTCCTAATTAATTAGTCTCTCGAGGGAATATAAAAAGAGGGCGTGCCCTTTTGGAGCAGTACCCTCTCTTAATATTCTTTCGAATATGCTTATGATAGCACTACATTGCGCTCATGTCAATAAGCTATGCTCATGTATCATTTTTGAAGCGTATGCTCAGTTTTATGCCAAGACCGCAAGAAGATAGGGGTATAATTGAGAAACTAAGGAGTTTCACCATGCCAAAACCAGATGAATGGACAATGAAGCATCACAAGATTGAAAAACCCAAAGACGATGACGAATATCTGGAACGGATGAGCCGGGTCATTCTTGCCTCCGGCCTCAATTGGCGGGTGCTGGAAAACAAATGGCCGGGTATCAGAAAAGCTTTTGCGGGCTTTAACGTCAATAAGATTTCGCAGTTTCAGGAGCCTGAGATTGAAGAACTCATGATGAATCCGGATGTCATCCGTAACCTTGCCAAGATCCGGGCCATCGTTGCCAACGCCAAAACAATCAAAGAGTTAAGCAACCAGCACGGTTCTTTTGCTACATATCTGGACTCACTCAACAAAGCCGGCGGCGAGGATAAGATGCGGGATGAACTCAGCAAGCAGTTTGCCTTCCTAGGCAAAGGCACCACTGTTATTTTTCTGTTTGCCACCGGTATGGATATGCCCAAAGCCACTAAGGAGTGGCAGGCAAGACACAAATAAGCACGCAGCATGAAACGTTCAATAGGAAAACCGGCAATAGGTATGGCAATACTCCTTGCCATTGCCATAGGAGCTGGAATAACGATGTTCGCAAGAAGAAATACGCCTAACTACAGTGACCCCGGATATCTTGATTACAAAAAGAATGTCGAATACTGTAACAGTTTTTATGGTGGCGACAAGATACCTGATAGGGATAAAACCGTTTACGAAGCTTGGCAAAACCACGAACCTATCGGCTGCTAACCCCTAGTGGCCTACTTCTTCTCAAAGAAGGTAAGTCTATAGCCATCGGGGTCAATGATTACAAATTCACGCCTGCCCCAACTAAAATCTTGGGGCTGGCTTGCTGGCTTAAGTCCTTTTGCCAGTAAAGCTTCATGGTGTTCGTCCACGTTCTGTACGCTAACCTCAACAAACTGGCCGCTACCCCTATATTCAGTTTTATCTATGTTGGATAGTTTTTGGAAAACGCCTTCCTCGGCTTTGTCGTCAGCCACAAATTCAATCCAGAACCAATTGATATATGCCTTGGCGTGGTCAGCTGTTTTTTCTTTGAACTGAAAGCCTAGTTTTTCATAGAATTCAGTTGTCTTGCTCAAGTCCTTTACTAGGAACAGTAGGCCCGAAATACTATTAATCTTTATCATAGACCTCCCCTATCTTTAGATCCTAAGAAGTTGGAATACTCTGTGAACAAGAAAAGCTGGCCAAACCGCAGACTTTAGCAGGGCTAGTATAGCGCCCCAAAAGCCTTCTGAATTTTGGACAAAATATACGGCTGCGCCAATATACGTTAAGAAATAGAAACCGCCCGCCGGACCCTTGTGAACCATCATTGCTTTTTTATCGTGTTTTACCATTTTAGTTGTCCTCCACCCCTATTAAAGCACCTGGGGCCGAGCAATAGCAACATCCCTCTCTCTTGGAGTGTATAATTACTACTGCTAAAAGGAGGTGTTATGAGTAAAAATCCAGTGGTACATTTTGAGATGCCATATAAGGATGGTAAGCGTGTGGCGGAATTTTATAAAAAGGCCTTTGGCTGGGGCATGAACGAAACCGGCCAGGATATGGGCAACTATATTGTAGCTATTACAGCAGATACAGATGAAAGCCGCATGGTCAAGACGCCTGGGACCATCAACGGCGGTTTCTATGACCTCAATATGGCGCAGGCGTCCCCGCAGCCGTCAGTCGTCATATCAGTACCTGACCTCAAAGAGGCTATCAAGAACGTTGAAGCGGCCGGTGGCAAGCTGCTTGGCGAACCCACAGAAATCCCGACTGTCGGTCTTTGGGTCTCGTTTGAAGATTCCGAAGGCAACCGCGTCAGCATCCTGCAGGCCAGTCCCGACATGAAGTAGAACCGCCAGCAATATCTTTTCCTATGGCGAAGCTATATAATACGGTTCATGAAGCTTAAGCGGAATCAGCAAGGTTCTCATCATATCTTGATACCGCTCGTAATTATTGTTGTTGTTGCCGTCGGTTTTGTCGGTTGGAGGGTTGCTGCAAAGCAAAAGGCTAAAAGCAATTCCAGTCCTTCCAAAATCCTGCAGAGCAACGCTTCGTCAGATGAAAAAGCCATCGCCGCCGGCAAAAGCCTGAGCAACAACCAATGTAAGGGTACTGGCGAAACGACCTTTACACATTTGCCGATGAATGCGGCTGATTTCTCGATTCTAATCCCTTACGGCGAAACGGTCGGTGGCCATGTCACCCCGATTGACCATCAGTATTTTTCACCGACCGATTTCCATTCTGTCAAAGATAAATATCCGGTCTACGCCATGGCCGACGCGCTGATGACCGACATTGAGGTCCACCCGCCGGAAAACGGCAGCAACGGCCGTATTCGCATGGTTTTCACCGTTTCCTGTACTTTTCTGTATTATTACGACCTCGTTACCAGTGTTGAGCCGGGCATCGACAAGGCGCACTTGCCTATTCAAGTCAAAGCCGGCCAGCTCATCGGCCACATCGGCGGCCAGACCCTGGATTTCGCCGTCTGGAACACCAAGAAACCATTAACTGGCTTCATTAACCCGGCCAGTTACGATGGCGAAGCCTGGAAGATCTACACCGCTGATCCCTTCCCGTATTACACGACTGAGTTACGTGCCATAGTCGTGGGCAAAAATCCGCGTCAAGCCGAGCCAATTGCCGGAAAGATCGACTACGACATTGACGGTAAACTGATTGGCAACTGGTTCCTGGAAGGTTCCGGCGGCTACAGCGGCCCTAGCCACGGCATGGGTCCCAGTTATTGGGAGGGGCATCTCTCAATTGCGCCGGATTTGTATGATCCGTCAGCTACCGTAGTTTCGGTTGGTAATTATGGAGCCTACCCCCAGTATGGCCCGAGCAGCGACACCTCAAACCACTCGGATAATGCGCGGCAGTACTTCGCGGAAGCCGCCAGCCCGGACCCGGCTAAGGTCGATAAAAACAGCGGTGCCGTTAAGTTTGAACTGGTTCAGCGCCAATGGCTAACCTCAAGCGGCAGTTTGTGGGACAACTCGAGTTATATTCAAGCGCCAAAAGCCAAAACGACCGGTCCTGTCTTTGGTACGGTTTTGGCCCAAGTACTCGATGGTGGCAAATTGAAGTTTGAGGTCTTCCCCGGCAAAAACGCGACCCAAGTCAGCGGCTTCACCTCGGCCGCCAAAACCTACACCCGCTAACCACCGGACAATATCTTTTTCTGTTTATACGGCCAGAGATTATTCAGTTGGATTGTCGACGCTTCCTGCCGCAGCACGCCTTGCCGCCACTATAGGAGCTAACACTTCAATGACTTTGCGGGTAAAAGGCTCGCTGAGCCTGAGCACCCGTTGCGGCTGATTTGCTTCAGCATTACTGTCCTGGTCGCCTGTCGCTACCTCGCTCAACACTTCCTGTATTGCTCCTTCAAGAGCCTGTGAGCGTTCAACAAACAAAGGATCCACGCGCAGCGTGCCGTCATCGATACCTTCGGGCAGCACGTCAGGTACTTGCTCCAGGCGAACCTCTGCATTAAGCATAACAGCGTTTCTTACTATGTCTTTTGTCGGAGTTTCTTCGCCGGTTGTAATGCCAAAATCGTTGATGCGGGGTTCTTCATCACGAAAGTTCGACAGTACAATTTCAAAAATATTATACTCGCCAGTATCAACTGGATTAATAATGCCGAACATGAATGTCCTTTCGGTAACCTGTTGTTTGTCTGAAATTTTTTGCCACACTGTAATTAGGCTTATCCAGCCGTCTTTCAGATAAAAATGCAGAACGCCCATATTACCCTCGCCTTCGGTCATTGGCAGAGTAAAATCTGGCGAAATGTCTGATTCGCAAAGCAAAATCAAATCGAAAAGCGTATCCTGGCTCACAGGTGTTTGCGTTTCCATACCTTCAAGCGGGTTCTCAAAGGGAAAACCAACACTAAACTGGGGTATTGCCTCATGACTCATAATGCAATGTATATTATATACTAAATTATATATATTTACAATCAATACTATCTTTGCGATTTTTGTTTTATAACTTAGTATTGCTTTTGTCAATAAAGTGTGTTATTATACTTATGTTCTACCACAATACAAACAATAAAAAGGAAAGAAAATCATGGGTACAAGCCATCCAAACCGACAAGGTCCTAACGCCGGTAATGTTATTGACCTCACCGACAGAAGCGAAGGCGCTCAGGTATTGGCCGTAAGAAAAGAACTGGGCCACGCCATGCTGGTTGATGTTGCTCCTCAAGCAGCTGAGCTCCCGCAACCGCAGCAAGTAGGTGCTGAGCACGAACCAGCTCCACAACAGCTTGTTTCAGCCGGCCAGAAATAATAGGGCCAGCCAGTTATAAAA
>DATIHP010000048.1:0-8811 GCA_035480495.1 Saccharimonadales bacterium (SeqCode) | reverse complement strand
CGCCGAGGCCGTGCTGGACCGCAAGAAAAAAGAAGCCGGCACCTGCGAGCTGGACATTGGCGCCGGTACCACCAACCTGAGTGTGATTGAAGACGGCGAGATCCAGCATGTGGCCGTGCTGCCCATCGGTGGTATCCACATCACCAATGATCTGGCCATCGGTCTAAAGACTGACTTAGATGTCGCCGAACAAGTCAAAGTGACCCACGGTACGCTCGATACACCAGATTACGACACGGTGACGCTTGACGTGGAAGGCAAAGAACACACTTTTACCAAGAGTGACATCCATATGATAATCGAGGCGCGCGTCGACGAACTGTTCGAGTTTGTTGACAAGGAGCTGCGTAAAGTCGGCCGTTCGCGCAAACTGCCCGGAGGTGCCGTACTGGTAGGCGGGACTGCCAAACTGCCCGGACTGGTCAATTTTGCTAAGGAAAAACTACAGTTACCGGCCCGTACCGGCAACTTACAACCCCTCCAGGGCTTGGTTGACGTCATCGACGACTTGGCTTATACGACCGCCATCGGCCTCATGCAACTTGACATGCTGCTGATGCCCGAATCGGGCCATAATGTTTCCCATGGGAGCCCCAATCAGAAAGCACTCGGTATGATAGAAGGATTATTGCGCCGCCTGCGCAAATCCTAAAGAGTCGGTCCAGAGTGAGTGATAGCATTTGAACAGCTGCTCCATATGGGGTATACTCCAATCTATACTTAAGTGAGGATGGTAAGACCAGTATGCCCCAAGTAACCCCTGCAATTGAAACGTTCGCCCGTATTAAGGTCATCGGTGTCGGCGGTGCCGGCGGTGCCGCTATCAACCGGATGGTAGCAGCTGGGGTGGAAGGCGTGGAGTTCGTTGTCGTCAATACGGATGCACAGGCCTTGCACCACTCAAAAGCCCAGACTAAGATCCACATCGGTCGCGATGCTACGCGCGGGCTGGGCGCTGGGGCTGACCCGGCAATCGGTCAGAAAGCTGCCCAGGAATCAATTGAGGATATCCGCAAAGCGGTCTCTGGAGCGGATATGGTGTTTGTTACAATCGGTGCCGGAGGCGGTACGGGCAGCGGCGCCGGCCATATCGTGGCTGAAGCAGCTCAGGCTGAAGGAGCGCTTGTTGTTGGATTTGCTACAAAACCTTTCGCATTCGAGGGAGAAAAGCGCCGTCGTAATGCTGACATCGCTATTGAAAATCTCCGTAAAGCGGTCGACACGCTCATCATCATCCCGAATGACCGCTTACTGCAGACCATCGACCGGCAGACACCACTGCTGGAAGCCTTCAAGGTGGCTGATGACGTCTTGCGCCAGGGCGTCCAGGGCATTTCGGATCTTATCACCGTCCACGGTCTTATCAATCTTGACTTTGCCGATGTGAGGACCGTCATGAGCCATGCGGGCTCAGCCCTGATGGGCATCGGCCGTGCTTCCGGCGAAGACCGCGCCGCACGCGCCGCCCAGCAAGCTATCGAGTCACCTTTGCTGGAGGTCTCTATCGATGGTGCCAGGGGTATCCTGTTCAATGTCATCGGCGGTAGCGACATGTCCATGCATGAAATCAACCAGGCTGCCGAAACCATCACCGGAGCAGCCGATCCCGAAGCCAATATTATCTTTGGCGCGACTATCAGCCCCGATTTAGAGGGCGAAATAATCATCACTGTCGTTGCGACCGGCTTTGACGACGCCTATTTCACCAACCGCAAACAGGGAAAGACATCTACCATACCGTCTGTACCGTTCGTAACCCAAAAAGTTGATGACCAAGATGTAAGCGATATCGATATGGATTTGCATGATACCCACGACGAGCATGATATGGACAAAGACACGCCGATGCCGAACATCTGGACACTCGACGAAGCCCATGACTCAGACTCTGACGACGACAAAAAGGGCGACGATAAAGACAAGTCCAATCTACTGGATGCCAGCCCCATCTTAGACGCTGAAGAAGAAGATGAACTGGAAAAGCCTTCCTTCCTGCGCAGGCTTACCAAGCGCCGCCAGCAAAGCGGCCATGAAGAGCACGACGAAAAATCAGATGAGAATTCTGAAAAAACCGACTCAGACGACAAATAACAGATAGAAAACCGGTAAATAATACACCAATTTTCATGTTGCAAAACCCTGTATATGGGACTATCATCTTAGGTATAGACGCTATATATAGTGATAAGATATAGCAATTGTACATTCAGAATGAATACATAATTTGTATCATCCCGAAATATCGGGAAGAGCAGAGGAGGTGATTACAAGCATGAAATGCAGCCAATGCTCGTCAGTAGATACTAAGGTTATCGAATCCCGTGACGTCAGTGAAGGGGAAGCAATCCGCCGCCGCCGGGCCTGCCCGGACTGCGGCTACCGTTTCACGACGTACGAAAGAATAGAGCGCCCTCAGATTATCGTTATAAAGAATAACGGTGTCCGGGAACTCTTTAGTCGGGACAAACTACTGGCCGGTCTGTATCGGGCATGCGAAAAGACACCTGTAACCAGCCTGCAACTGGAACGTCTGGTTGCGGACATCGAACATCATGTTCACGCTTGTGGCGATCAAGAGATCGGCACGAAGGAAATAGGCGAGATGGTTATGGAACGTCTGGCATTGCTCAACGAAGTTGCGTACGTGCGGTTCGCCAGTGTTTACCGTCGCTTCAAGGATATTGCCGGGTTCGAACGTGAACTCTTGCAAATCCGCGAACGTAAGGTGAAACATACGAATTAGAGGCATCACCGGTTGCTTCCAAGCTGCAAAATAGTAGCTTGGGGAGGAGCTGGCGATGTCCTCTGAGAGCGGACAGTGCAACAACTCTAAACAAAAATTCACAAAATATAACAAGGTAAAAGTGAGGATACCATGGGACAAACAACTATCCTGGGGCGCAGGCGCTTCTTTACGCCCGCCAAAAGCAAGGCATACGACCAACTTAAATGGGTCAAGCGGGATTCAGTCATCATGAATCCGGTGACAAGCAAACCGGTCTTTGAGCAGAAAGACTTGGAGTTTCCGGAAGGCTGGTCGCTCAACGCCATCAATATCGTGGCTCAGAAATACTTCACGGGGACCCCTGGCACCCCCGAACGGGAAGACTCGTTACAAAAACTGATTGACCGCGTCGTTGATACGGTCGCCCGGCAAGGTATGCAGGAAGGCTACTTTGAGACCGAAGCCGAAGTCGAGGACTTCCGCGAGGAGCTCAAGTATATCCTTGCTACGCAACGAGCAGCCTTTAATTCGCCAGTCTGGTTCAACATCGGTGCCCCCGAACGCTCGCAACAGGCGAGCGCCTGCTTTATCCTAGCCGTAGATGACACCATGCCCTCGATTCTGAACTGGTACAAAGAAGAAGGTATGATTTTCAAAGGCGGTTCAGGCTCAGGCATCAACCTCAGCACCATCCGTTCGTCGGTTGAAAAGCTCGGTAAAAGTGCCGGCACGGCCTCCGGGCCGCTGTCATTCATGCGCGGCGCCGACTCATCGGCCGGCGCTATCAAGAGCGGCGGCAAAACACGCCGTGCTGCCAAGATGGTCATCTTGAACGTCGACCATCCGGACATAGAGGAATTCATCTGGTGCAAGGCGCTTGAAGAGCGCAAAGCCCGCGACCTGGAACGGGCCGGCTGGGACATGAGCCTGGACGGCAAAGACATCCACTCCATCCAATACCAGAATGCTAACAACTCGGTACGCGTGACGGACGACTTCATGAAAGCGGTAGAGAACGATGACAACTGGGACCTCAAAGGTGTCAAAGACGGCAAGACGGTCAAGACCGTCAAAGCCCGCGACCTCTTCCGCCAGTTTTCCGAGGCTGCTTGGGAATGCGCCGACCCGGGTATGCAGTTCGATACGACTATCAACCGTTGGCACACCTCGCCCAACGCTGGCCGCATCAACGGCAGCAACCCTTGCAGCGAATACATGCACCTGGACAACTCGGCGTGCAACCTGGCCAGCATCAACCTGCTGAAGTATCTGAACGAAGACGGCAGCTTTGACATCGAAGCGTTCAAACACACCGTGGAGCTGGTCTTTACCGCCCAGGAAATCCTGGTCGGCTACAGTGAATATCCGACGGAGAATATTACCAAGAACGCCCGTGCTTACCGCGAACTGGGCTTAGGTTACGCCAACCTTGGCGCCATGCTGATGGCCCAAGGCCTGCCATATGACAGCGACGAAGGCCGTGCCCAAGCAGCAGCCATCACGGCTATCATGACCGGGCACGCCTATGCCACCAGCGCCCGGCTTGCCAACAGGGTAGGGCCGTTCGCCGGTTTCCATAAGGACCGCGAAGGTATGCTGAACGTACTCAAGATGCACCGGGCGGAAGTCTCCAAGATTGATGCCAGCCTGGTCGCCGAGGAGCTTCTCAGCGCCGCTGCCACTGCTTGGGATGACGCGGTAGAACTGGGAGAACTCTATGGTGTCCGTAACGCCCAGGCCAGCGTGCTTGCTCCGACCGGTACCATCGGTCTCATGATGGACTGCGACACTACCGGGATTGAACCGGACCTAGGGCTCGTCAAATTCAAGAAGCTGGTAGGCGGCGGGACGATGAACATCGTCAACCAGACCGTACCCCGCGCACTGAAAGTACTCGGCTACACACAGGCGGAAATTGATGATATCGTCAACTATATCGATGTAGAGAAGACAATAACAGGTGCTCCACACCTCAAGGCTGAGCACCGTGACGTCTTTTCCTGCTCCATGGGTGACAACGCCATCCATTACATGGGACACGTCAAGATGATGTCAGCCGTACAACCGTTTATCTCAGGTGCCATCAGCAAGACCGTCAATATGCCGGAAGAAGCTACTGTGGAAGAGATTGAACAGCTGCACATCGAAGCCTGGAAACTCGGCCTCAAGGCAATCGCCATCTACCGGGATAACTGTAAGGTGGCACAGCCTTTGTCTATGACTAAGAAAGGCGCTAACGAAAATAACGACATGCCTGCGACCGAAGAAACAGCCCAAGACAAAGTCATTGTCAGGGGTGTCATGCGCCGCGATATGCCTAAGGTCCGCCCCTCCAAGACCTATTCGTTCACGGTGTCGGATTGCCACGGCTACTTTACCGTCGGTGAGTACGAGGATGGTACCCCAGGCGAGCTGTTCGTACGGGTCGCCAAGATGGGTTCAACTCTAGCCGGCTTGATGGACTCGTTCGCGCGCTCTATCAGTTACAGTTTGCAGTATGGCGTGCCGCTCAAGGTGTATGTGAAAGGGATGACCAGTATGTCGTTCGCACCGGCCGGCGTCACGGACGACCCGGATATCCGGACGGCTTCATCACTGATTGACTACATATTCAGGCGCCTGGCGCTGGACTACCTGTCATTTGATGACCGTTTGGAGTTAGGACTGGCTTCAATCGAAGATATGCCGGAAGCCCAGACCAGCTTGCTGGACATGGAAATCCAACCGGAATTACCGCAGACACCCACTCCAGCCCAACCGGCTGAGCTAAAAGTTGAAAAGGCTGTCCCGGCCACCGTGACTACGGATGCTCCCAGGCCTGCCAAGAAGGCCATGGATCAGTCAGCGCCAATGTGCTTCAACTGCGGCAACCAGACCCAGCGTTCAGGCAGCTGCTACGTTTGTACCTCTTGTGGCTCTACCACCGGCTGTAGCTAGAGGTCTAACAGAGACCAACTTCACCGCCGTACTTCGTCCGGCTCATGTGACTACCTTTCTTTGGTTGCAAAGAAAGCATGGGGAAAGCAAGCCGAAGGCGTGCGCCATATTTCTTTGAACCAAAACAGAACAAATATTCGATTCTTTAAGAGTAGTGCTTTCCTAAGGTGTTTGCTTAAAAAAGTTGTTCAGGTATTCAATTAGTTTCAAAGACCTGTGGATAACTTGTAATAATGTAAGCGCGATTTTTCAGGCAATCTAGGAAAATACAACACAACAGGCACAACAGGGGTGAAAATGCTAACGTCAACAAATCTACAACGATAGCTCTCTCTGTTAGCCGGAAATATGGGCTTAAAATATATCATTCGTAGTCTCATTGACAACGAATTTTTCGGGATATTTTACCTCTGTTATTCTCTATTGTATCACTTCTAGCTTCTCCTTACACTTAAGGGGTCAGTAAATAAATCAAACAATTAAATTGAATAATACAAATCCGGTAGCAGCCAAGTCATTTAGGGGTACTATGCCTATCCCTATTCTGATGCCCGAGACCGAGATTCATCCTGTGGCTATAAATACTCCGGTCGTAGCTACTCCGGAAGCAGCCGTCGCAAGCACCCAGGTGGACACAACGCCTTATCTGCTTACCAATGACGACCCGGCGCTCAACCACACTGCTGTTAATGCCGGCCCGACCGCACAACCCGTTTCACAGTTCTCTTCCGATGGTGTTCAAATGTCTCCTGAAAGCAATGATTTAGAAGGCCAGCCCAGCTACACGCTCTCCAGCGAACCGGAAGAAACGCCACCACCTCCGCCAAAGCGGCCTTTCTCCTGGCGGATACCGGCCCTCATCATAATCTTGATTCTGCTTATCGGCGGTTTCTTGACTACAGCCTTGCTTACGGGTAGAAAGAAGGCGCCGTCCAAGACTGATAATAACTCCGGGTCCGCAAGCGTGCAGCTTATCCATACTGACCAGACTCTGACTATCAACAACAACTTGAAAGTTAGCGGACTGACAGAGCTGCAGGATCTGATTGTCCACGGTCACGCTACCTTTGAAAACGGTCTCAGTTTGACTGGCAATCTGGCTGTTAATGGTAACGGCACATTTACCGGCGACATCACGGCCCGGAACTTCATCGGTGATGGTTCACGCCTGACTAATTTACCGATTCCCACTGTGCCCACGAATATCGTGCTGCTCAATCCACCCAGCGCGCAAGATGGTAACATCAACATAACGGGGGTGGTAGCGGCTGGGGGCCTACAAGGTAATGGCGCCAATATAACAGGGATAAATGCCGCTAACATCGCCAGCGGAATACTATCTGATAACCGGCTCAGCAGTAATGTGGCGCTGCTGAATCAAAACGCGGCTTTCAGCGGCAATGTCTCAGCTGTCAGCTTTACTCAAAACGGTAACACTGTTTGTGACAGTTCCAATAACTGTGGTTCTGGTGCGAATAGTTTTGTGCAGGGAGGTAACTCTTTTGGGGCTGTGGCTGTTCTGGGCACCAATGATAACTTTGCACTTAATTTACGCACCAACGGCACCACTAGACTCACTATAGATACCAGTGGAAATCTCGGGCTTAATACCAGTGCCTCGGTGATTGCCAACAGATTGGCTCAGACAGCGAGCGGAAACAACATAAGTATTGACTCCGGTAATGATAATATTATCTTCACTGCTGGTGGTCGCAACTTCAGCTTCCCGACGAGTGGACCTGCTTCTCAACAGATATGTACCACGGGTATCGTCTGTGCCTCTGGTGGCGGCCAGGCCGTCCTGCTGGCACCCGGTTCGGCCCAGACTGACAACACAAGCGATGCTTCCATCTTTATCAACGACACCGGGGGAGGCAATCTGCTGCAACTGCAAAATGGTGGTTCGGATGTATTTGTGGTTGATAACGGCGGTAATGTCACTGCCACCGCCTTCAGTGGCAACGGGGCTAATCTGACGTCGCTGAACGCCTCTAACTTAAGCAGTGGCACACTAAGCGATAGCCGCCTATCCTCAAACGTACCGCTCAAGAACGCGGCCAACACTTTTACAGCGCTCAACAACTTCACCGGTGGCCTGCAAAGAAACGGAAATGATGTTTGTGACACCTCTGGCAACTGTGCGGCTGCAGGCGCGGCAGGCGGCGATCTGACTGGTACATACCCGAATCCAACGATTGCCAAACTGCAGGGAACAAATCTGACCATCACCAGCCCGGTCGGTGGCCACGTACTGATTTACAACGGCACCAACGGCCGTTGGGAAAACCACGCTGTCTCCAGTGACGTCACCATCAGTGAAACCGGTGTGGCGACCATACAGGCTAACGCGGTAGCGCTGGGCACCGACACCACCGGTAACTACGCGGCCAATCTGGGGGCGCTGACCGGTTTATCAACGACCGGCAACAGCGGTGAGGGCAGTACACCTACCTTGAGCGTGCTGTACGGAACAACGGCCAACACCGCAGTTCAAGGGAATGTCACCCTCATCTGTCCCAGCGGCACCGGTAATCTAAGCGGCGGCGGTAATACCATCACACTGGGTAGCGGTGGCACTTGTAACAGCGTGACCATCATCAACAACCCAACCTTCACCACCAGCGTGACCACTCCGCAGCTGATTTTCACCGGGGCAGGGAGTAATGGAACGTTACAGATTGCTAGCCTTGGCCAAAGTACTACCTACACCCTACCTGATCCCGGGGTCGCCACGGCCTCCATCTGTTTGACCACTGGTAACTGCGCTGGCAGCGGCAGCGGCGTCACTACCCCCGGTGGCACCGCCGGTGCCATTGCGAAATTTACAGGTAGTCAGGTTATCGCTAATTCAACCCTAAGCGAATCGGGTAGTACGTTAACGGCCAGCGGTACATTGGTAGTGCAAGGGGCTAGCAGTCTGACTCTGGGTACAGCCAGCACCAACACTGGCGCCATTTTGCTCAAAAATGCCACCAACGCGAATACTTTGACGCTGCAAAGTGGTGTCAGCGCCAGTAATTTTAGCCTGACCTTACCGACCGGGCCGGGCAACAATGGGGACTGTTTGCAAACTAATGGGGCAGGTGGTGTATTAAGTTTCACAGCTTGCACGGGCGGAGCCGGTGGCGGCGTTACCTCTATTGACAGTC
>DATIHP010000047.1:0-5995 GCA_035480495.1 Saccharimonadales bacterium (SeqCode) | reverse complement strand
ATAGTAGCCTCGCCGCGGTTGCACCCGCTTTATAATTTCAGCCTGAACCTGCAATCAGTTACACCTGTGGGCGAGGGCAGCCTGAAACGGGCCGCCGACTTGCTACTTACCAAGCTCACAGCCGAAGGCCTGTTTGATCCGGCGCGCAAACGGATGGTCCCGTACGCTCCTGAACATATCGGCCTGATAACATCCGGCGAATCAGCCGCCTACGCGGATTTTATTAAGATACTGGGTGTCCGCTGGGGCGGAATCCGTATCGTACACGGCGAAGTCCAGGTGCAGGGCGACCGTGCGGTCACGGATATAGTCGAAGCCATAGATGCCATGAACCAGCTGGCGAAGCCGCCGGAAGTATTGGTTATAACGCGCGGTGGCGGCAGTGCGGATGATTTGGCGGCATTCAATAACGAACAGGTCGTACGGGCGGTGGCGGCCAGCCGTATACCCACACTCGTTGCTATCGGCCACGAAACAGACCTGAGCCTGGCGGAACTGGCGGCCGACCAGCGGGCCAGCACGCCCAGCAATGCGGCCGAACTGCTGGTACCTGACAAAACCCAGGCAGCGCAAGCTTTACACGAACAGAAGCGAAGTATGGGCGAACTGTTATCCGGCCACCTGCAGACGGCCTCACAGCTAGTACGCGAGCATCATCAGACCATACGTCATCTCCTGGAACAGGCGTATAGCGTGGCCGAATACACTTTGGGCAAGCAGAACGCCCTGTTAGAAGCATTGAACCCGGAAGCCGCCTTGCGCAGGGGGTATGCGGTGCTCAGAAGTGGTAAGACCGTCTTAAAATCCATCAAAGCCCTCAAACCGGGTACTCGGCTCAGCATCCAGATGCATGACGGGCAAGCCGACGCCACCATAAACAAGGTACAATGAGCATATGACTAGAACCCATTCCAGAACCCACATTCTGCTGCAAGCTAATCTGGCGGCACGCTTTGTCAGTTTTGCTCGTCACCATATCATTGAGATATGCCTTCTCGCAAGAACTACCAAATCGCACTCACCAGATTTATCTTTCGCACTTGAAGGGGGGTTCTGAAATGGGTTCGAAAAAATCATACCGCGATTTGCAGACACAACTGGATGCTGTCCTGACGCAGCTGCAATCCGCTGAGCTGGATATCGATAAGGCGCTTGAACTCTACAAAAAAGGGCAGGCGCTGGTCAAAGAACTGGAAACCTACCTCAAGACAGCCAAGAACGAGATAGAACGCCTTAAGAAATGACAATCTTACTGCTGGCCGGCTTATTCCTGGTCGTCATATTTAGCTTCGTCATCCTTTTTGGCGCGCCGTTCCTCCCCACCCTCAAGATACGCACCGCTGACGCGTTGGACTTATTGGATTTGAAACCAGGCCAGACCCTGCTGGAGCTGGGTTGCGGCGATGGGCGCATCCTGCGGGCGGCGGCAGAGCGGGGAATCCATGCCATCGGCTATGAGCTGAACCCGTTACTGGTCGTGTGGGCGCGCCTCCGGACATGGCGGTACCGCCGCTTGGTACGCGTTCGTCTGGCCAACTATTGGCAGGTGACATGGCCGCCAACAGATGGTATATACGTATTTTTATTGAATCCGTTCATGAAAAAATTGGATAAAAAATTGGTGCAATATCCGCACAAGCCGGTCCGGCTGGTCAGCTTTGCGTTTGAGATTCCCGGCAAGAAACCGACCGCTTCCCAAAGCGGTATGTTCCGCTATGATTACCGTTAGCTTGGACAGGGTTTGAAAAATCAGGCTGACTCCGTTACCATTAGCAGTATTATGCCGCCTAACCAGCCCAACCAACAACCGGCCTCCATGCCGCCTAAACAGACCAATCAGCCGCTTCAGCCGTATCTGGGTCCGCCGATGGCGTCGGGTGCAGTGCCGCCGAACGCTAACCCTAACATTGTCTCAGCCCGCACCAAGAAGCACCATCCGTGGGGCCTTATCATCGCGCTTACTCTGGTCAGCCTGTTGTTTCTGGGAGCCGCCGGCTTTGGCCTATGGGCTTTTACAAGCAGGCAAGACTACAAGGACCACTCGGATAAGAAGGCTGCCGAAGCCTCTGCTGCCGCCGTCAAGAAAGAGGATGTCAAAAAAGAAGCTGACTTCTTAGAAAGAGAAAAGAATCCCTTAAAATTGTATGAAGGTCCGGAAGCGTTCGGCAGCATTAAGATAAGTTATCCCAAGACCTGGGGCGCCTATGTGGTAGAACAGGACAGGGCCACGTTACCGATTGACGGCTATTTCCACCCGGTCTTCGTACCAGGCGTCCAAAGCGGCACGGCATTCGCGTTGCGGGTGCAGGTGACAAGCCAGGCATATGACACGGAACTCAAACAGTTTGAGAACAAGATAAAGACTGGCAAGGTAAAACTAAGCCCCTTCGTGGCCAAGAACGTACCAGGTGTTACTGGCTCCCGTCTGGAGGGTGAAATCAATAATGGCCAGAAAGATGTCATGATTCTGCTGCCGCTCAGAGACAAGACGCTTAAGATTTCTTCTGAGTCACCAGAGTACGTAGGTGATTTAGACAACATTATCCTACCGAACCTTAAGTTCGTTCCCTAACACAAATATTAGCCCGCAGTGTTATAATGAACACAAATTAAGGCGAGGGTAGTGCCTTGAGGCAGGGCGATCAGACGGATCAATTATTCACGGCGCTTGCGGAGCAACTGAAGGTGCCGCTGCTGCAGATTGCCCGTCTGAGTGAATTGAGCCAGGAAGCTACCTTGCCGCGCATAGCTGTCATCAGCGACCACGCACTTCGGCTAGTGGATGCATACGTGCAGTCCCGTGCCCAGAACCAGGTTGCACTACTACTGGAGCCCATTACCACCAGTGCCGTCTTATACGACGTAGCGACCGACCTATTGCCATTTGCACGGCAGAATGATTACACCATAGAGATAGACCTCAGTGGCAAGGGCGTGCCCATCATGGCGCATCATCAAAGCCTGCGTACCATGCTGTCACTACTAGGGGCCAGCCTGATAGAGGTAGGAGCGGAAGACGACACCATTCCGCGGCATCTGGTGTTGGGGACGCACCGCAGCTCGCGCGGGACTATCGTGGGGGCGTTCAGCAGCCATCTGGAATTATCACAGCGTGCCCTCCAACTGACACGGTCGTTGCACGGCCGCGCCACCCAGGTAGTGCCGGCTCTTGGCCTGGCCGGCGGAGCGGGCCTGGCCATAGCCGACCGCCTCAGCGAACAGATGTCCGCACCCCTGCGCGCTTATCGCCACCGCTCCTTGACAGGCATAGGGTCCTTGCTCGTACCAAGCCATCAATTACAGATGATTTGATTTCCTTACCCATCCTTACTTTTTTGCTTCAAGAGTGCGTTTCGCGCCAAGAAACTACCCGCTCGGAAGCGTAGTTTCTTGGGCTGCACTTCGCTTGACCCTCTTGTCGCTTGACCCTCTTGCTTCAAAAAAGTAAGGGTGGGTCGGTTTGAGTCTTCAACCTATATTGGATTCTGCTAGACTTAGAATTGATGAACATATTGTTGGTTGAGCCGGATACGGTGTTGGCAGACACGATAAGGGCGGCGCTGGAAACGGCCGGCTACCTGGTCACCTGGAAACGCAGCGCGCAGACGGCTCTGAATTCATTGGACGAGACAGTACCGGACCTGATAATCCTGGAACTGCAACTGGGCGTGCATAACGGTATCGAATTGTTATACGAGATGAACTCTTATCCGGAATGGCAGCATATCCCGGTCATCGTCCATACCATCAATACCAAAGCGCAGGACCTTGTATATAGCCAGTCATTCGGGCAGCTGCATGTCCAGGCCGTACTGTACAAACTGCATACCTCCACCCAGCAATTGGTCAAAGCCGTAAAACAGTTCGCTCTGACCACATGAAACCGACCGTAACCCGCGGTATCGTGCTTGCGCGGACCAACTACCAGGAAGCTGACCGTATCCTGACACTATTGACACCGGACCACGGCAAAGTCCGGGTCCTGGCCAAAGGTGTACGCAAAGCCAAATCCAAACTGGCCGGCGGCGTGGAACTGTTCAGCATATCAGAAATCGGCTTTATCCGCGGCCGGGGCGAGCTGGCCACGCTCATCTCAGCACGCCTTATCAGATATTTCGATACCATCGTCCAGGACATCGACCGGACCATGCTAGGCTATGAGCTACTCAAATTGCTCAACAAGGTGACGGAGGACGCCCCGGGGCCCGAATACTTAGAGCTGCTCATAGAGACGTTCGAGGCCTTGGACGAGCCCAAACTCAATATCGAGCTCATACGGCTGTGGTTTTACGCGCAGCTGCTGCGTCTGGCAGGACATACGCCCAACCTGCGGCGTACCAGCGCCGGCAATCCGTTAGAAGCAGACGCTGCTTACGCCTTTGACTTTGATGACATGGCCTTCACGCCGCACGCGGAGGGTCCATTCAGTCCCCACCATATCAAATTTCTGCGCCTGACCTTCAGCGGTAACAAGCCCGCCGTTTTGCAGCAAGTGCAGGGAGCTGATAAACTTATCCTTTCATGCCTTACTTTGGCGCAGACCATGCTACCCAATCATATACGCACGTAATATTATTGACTTTTTAGCCTTTATTTGTTAAAATATACCCTGTTAACATAGTACAAACACATGGAAGCAACCCTCACACTACCTCCTCCTGCCTATTCCGGCCCACGCCCTGAAGCTGCGCCGCAGCCAGCAGGACCCATTGACTTAACCGCCCTGGAACGGCTTTCCGCTGACTCTGAAACAGGTTATAGTGCTGCGGAATCGTTGATTTCACCGGAAACATCTGCCTTGTTGGCAACCGAAGTAGAACGGTTCCGGACTACTCATCCTGATATGTTTGAGCGGCGCGAACCAAGAGCGGATAGCGTAAAACTACATGAGGACTATTTTGGCCTTACCCCCGAGTCCACTTATATTAAAATTGATGACCCAGCGGAATTCGCTGATGAATATCCGGGCTTGTTCAGCGTTATCACTCAGCTAGGCGAGCGTATGGATATGGAGCCGGGCGAGCTGGTCTTTAATTTCTTTGAGCCTGGTGTTATGACACCACTGCACCAAGATGATACGGCAGGCTTGTCTACGACCATCTCATTAAGCCTTAAAGGCGCTGGTGAGATACAGATCTGGCAGAGCTTTCCAGGAGAGCCCGATACGATACCCGTGGAGCCGGGTACCGCCGTACGATTCGCTATGACCGGCGGCCCTTTCCATTTTAAGAGCCATATTCACGCGGGATTGAACCCCAGGCGCCCGGATGGGAACGATGGGGAACGTATCTCGGTAGGACTGATATTCTATGCGCGTACAACCACCAATCAGACCGCCGTGGACGCGCCCCATTGACAAGCACCTACTGTGTGGTATTGTCAGATATGAAGGTTTCATAAAGGTAATAATGATGTTTTCGAAAAGAACCGGAGAATCTGCACTGGCATCACCCGATGCACAGGCACGCCTTGCCGCCATACGCGAGCAGAGCCATGCTTATGAAACGGCGCATCAGGCAGCTAAGCTTGCTACCCTGACAGAGTATGCTGGAGAAAGGGGAGTTGTCACCCATGAGCAGGACCTTGAGGCCAACCAACGCGCCACAATCATCACTGGTGAGCATCCCGCTTTGGTGATTCCGCCGGCAGAAGGCTAAAAAACCCGCCACGCCTGTTATAATGCTTGGCATATGACTTCTATGGAAGATATCGTCAGTCTGTGTAAACGCCGCGGATTCATATTCCAGGGTTCGGAGATTTACGGCGGCCTGGCCGGCACGTGGGACTATGGACCGTTGGGCGTGGCGCTCAAGCGCAACCTTATGAACGCGTGGTGGAAGACTTTCGTGGATGAGCGCTACGACATGTACGGCCTGGACGCTGCGATACTTATGAATCAGAAGGTCTGGAAGGCCAGCGGCCACGTGGATACGTTCAACGACCCGCTTATAGAGGACACTAAGACCAAGCAGCGCTACCGCCTGGACCACATTCT
>DATIHP010000046.1:0-3014 GCA_035480495.1 Saccharimonadales bacterium (SeqCode) | reverse complement strand
CCACCGCACTGCCGAGCACGATGACGAGCGCCGGATAATAGACACCGCCGCCTTTGTTGATAGCCGCTCGCTTCAAATCGACTAAGCTGAACAGGGTGGCGTCAAAACGGTGGATATCAGCGGTTAGCGCGGTTAGGCCGGGCAGATGGTGCAGCCAGGTATAGGAGTAATTGATGATGGCGTGTGGGTCGTTTACTACCCGGCGCAGGCCGGAGTACAGCCCGATGAGTATGACCAGCTGGACAAATAGCGTACCGATGGAGCCGAACGGGCTGATACCGCGTTCTTTGTAGAGCTCCATGAGCAGCAATGACTCCTGTTGTTTGTTCCCTTTGGCGGCCTTTTTGATGCGCTTCAGCTCCGGTTGCAGGCTGCGCATGGCTTTGGCCTGGTGCAGCTGCTTCTTGACCAATGGCCACATGAGCAGCCGTACGACAATGGTAAAGATAATGATACTGAGACCAAAATTGTGGCCAGGCAATGCGCCATAAATCAAGACCAACAGATTGAAGATAGGCTTGACTATCAGAACATTAAATATCGAAGCTACGAACATCTGCTCTTCTCCTTTGCTCTATCTTAACACGATTAACAGGGAAAATCAGCGTGAAATGAGCAACGCGCGGCAGTAGACTTGGCCTACGGCTGTTTGGCGGTTGCGACCGTAATACCAGCTTGGTGTAATTGGGCTCGCACCAGCCGTTGTAGCTGGTCGGCCGGCAACTCGGCCAGCTGCTCATGAAAGACGGTTATCACCATATCATATGGTCCCTTGATATGGGGTTCGGATTCGCGCACTTGTTCATACAGACGGCGGCGGATGCGGTTACGCACCACGGCGGACTTGCTGACTTTCTTGCTGACGACGACTGCAACCCGGTAAGTTTCCCGGCGGCTGTTCAGACTAAATTTGAGCGCAGTCAAGGGGCCACGGACGGTCTGGCCGTGCTGGTAGACATAGCGTAAGGAGCCATGGCCATGGAAGCGGTGGGCGCGGTTAATCATATCGCTCTTAAGTATACCTGCTGCAGGAGTAAGGGTGACCTTGGGACTAGGCGGACAGCTTGGAACGGCCTTTGAGGCGGCGGCGCTTCAAGACGCTCTGGCCAGCTTTGGTCGCCATACGTTTCATAAAACCGTGCTCGCGAGCACGGCGGCGTTTCTTGGGTTGGTAGGTTCGTTTCGGCATAACAGACCTCTAGTGTACAGGGAAGGGCCGTAAGCGGCAAGCCAGCAGGCCATTTAGTGATTTTGACAATGTTTACCCACGAATTTTAGAAAGTTTTCCCCCATCCGCTAAGCGTTTTCCACAGATTAACAGATAGGGTTTTTTGTTGTGTATAAGCCCTGCTCTGTTTTGTAAGATTTTGTACGATATCGTTGTAGGATGTGGAAAATTGTGGAAAACTCGCTCAGCCTTCGTTATAGTTAGGGTGAGATTAAGGGAGCGAGGGATGCAAGAGGACCTGTGGCAGGCAGTATTAGGTGAGATTGAACTCACCATATCACGGGGTAGTTTTGTAACGTGGTTTAAGAACACCCGCCTGCTACGCCACAAGGACGACGTGTTAGTCGTCGGCGTCCCGAACGTTTTTATCAAACAGCAGCTGGAACGCAAATATAACGACCTTATCCTCGAAACTTTGGCCAAGAACGGCGTCGTGCCGGAGCATGTCGAATACAAGATACACACCAGCATCGCCCAAGCCAAGAAGAACGAGGAGGAACCGATGATCCTGGGAGCCCAGGCGGCTACCGCCCCCCAAGAGAGCCATCAACTTACGACGGCGCTTGCCCATAGCTACCGTCAGGGCCTGAATGAGCGTTATACATTTGAAAGCTTCGTGGTCGGCTCTGGTAACGAGCTGGCCTATGCGGCCTGCCAGGCGATTGCCCAGAACCCGGGCACCAAATACAACCCCATGTTCGTCTACGGCGGCGTGGGTATCGGCAAGACCCATCTGGTCCAGGCAGTCGGCAACGCCATATTGGCCGATAACCCTGCCGCCCGCGTCGTCTATGCCTCGACCGAGCAGTTCGTACAGGAGTTCGTCGACGCCCTCCGGTTCAAGAAGACGACCGATTTTGCCAAACACTACCGCAGTGCTGACGTCCTTATCGTCGACGACATGCAGTTCATCGCCGGCAAAGAGAAGATGCAGGAGGAGTTCTTCCACACCTTCAATGCCTTACACCAGGCCAACAAACAGATAATCATCAGCAGCGACAAACAGCCCAAGGAAATCCCGACGCTGGAAGAACGTCTACGTTCGCGGTTCGCGTGGGGCATGACAATCGATATGCAGAACCCGGATTTCGAGACCCGTTGCGCCATCATCCAGTCCAAAGCCCAGTCACATGGCGTCATCCTGCCGCAACCGGTGGTGGAGTATTTATCAAACCTGGTGCAGTCAAACATCCGTGAACTGGAAGGGGCTCTCAACCAATTACTAGCCTTCTGTGAGATGCGCAGCCTGGCACCGGACATCCATATTGCTACCAGCCTGCTTGGCAACAGCAAGTCGCGTCCCAAACACATCAGCGCCAAGCAGATTATCGAGCGCACGGCCAAGTATTTCTCTATTCCCTTAGAGGAAATTCTGGGGCCGAAACGGGATAAAGACATCGTGGTACCGCGCCAGATAGCCATGTATATGCTCAGGAGCGAACTGCACCTAAGCTTTCCAAAGATTGCCCGTGAGCTGGGCCGCAAGGACCACACCACCGCCATACACTCCGTTGATAAGATTGAAAAAGAGGCGAGCTATGACACCGAGATCAAGGCCGCAATCAGTGAGATAAAGGAACGGCTTTATGCGTAAAAGCGGTGCACAACTACTGGTACGGCACTTGCACAACCTGCGCACAAACACCCTTACTTTGCCACAGGTAGTTTTTGCAATGGCCAGGTTGTTTATAAAGCAGTCTTTTCTGCACGGTTTGTCCGAGCTGCTTACACAGGCTTATACCCACACTTTTTCTATATTTAACTTCTTATTTTCACCACTTATCCC
>DATIHP010000045.1:0-41255 GCA_035480495.1 Saccharimonadales bacterium (SeqCode) | reverse complement strand
TGTTGTTAAAAGTTGAGACCCCACTGTGAGACATTCAAGCACCTATGGTATAAATACAAACAGTCATGAGCAATAAGGGTAAGAGTAATGACAGGTTTATCAGTGCTGGGAAATTGCGAAATTTGATTTCATCCCAACACACCAAAGCCTTTCTGATTATATTTTTTGTCTTAGCAGCGGTGTATTTAATACCATTCGCGATACATAGGAGCCAGAACCCGATACTTCAGAGAGCGGGCGTGGCAAGCAGCTTGGAACCGGGTATCTTGAGCGGCCAGAACACCATCGATCCGAATGACGGCTTTACATCGCAGGCGCTGGGGCATAGAGCCGCCGAAAGCTGGCTATCAGGAGAAGCACCTTATTGGAATCATTACGAAGGTGCCGGGATGCCATTGGCGGCCGGTATGCAATCCGCGGCATTTTTTCCGCCCGTTCTTCTGATGCACTTTTATAACGGGTTCATTATCTTTCATTTTCTTCTTCAACTGACCGCCGGTATAACGGCTTATCTCTTCTTCAGAAAAATGAAAGCCAGGTTTTCAATAGCGGTCGTCGGAGGAATCTTATTCGCTCTGAGCAGCACTTTCGTGTGGCTGACCAACGCCGCCTTCAACCCGGTAGCTTTTCTGCCGATGTTGCTGCTGGGAATTGAATGTGCATTTACACAAGCGGAAAATAAAAAAAGAGGCGGCTGGATACTGATTGCGCTAGCACTTGGGCTGTCTTTGTATGCCGGCTTTCCGGAAACGGCATTCATCAATGCCATTTTTGCCTATGGATGGGGCGCCGTCAGACTCTTTCATATCGATAAAAAAGCCAGGAAAAAGTACATAACTAAATTGTTAATCGGCAGCGCTGTCGGTGTGATGCTTGCCGCTCCCATACTGGTTGCATTTCTCGGCTATCTACCCGAAACTATCGTCGGCGGCCATAAAAGCAGCGCGTATGCTAATTTTGCACTGCCTCTCAAGACTCTTCCGGCTCTATTCATGCCCTATATATACGGCCCGATATTCGGTGCTATTGATGCGGGCAAAACACAGACGCTGCTTATCTTTTGGTCGAACGTGGGCGGATACCTGGCAATGCCTCTTTTGTTTGTTGGCAGCTTCGGTCTATTTTCCAAAAGGCCCCGCAGTATGAAACTCTATCTTGCCATTTTCTCACTGGTGGTCATCCTCAAGAATTACGGTTTTAAGCCTATTGTCTTATTGGTGAATGCGATTCCGGGGATGAGCCAGGTAGCTTTCTACCGCTATTCAATGCCAGTTTTGGATTTTGCTGTCATAGTACTGGCGGTCTTTGGCGTGGAGGCATTCGTTAAGCTCACTATATCTAGAAAAAAGGTTATAGCACTGACGATTCTCGCATCACTGGCTACGATTGGGCTTGCTGTTTACTCAAGGAGCCTGCTCCACCAACTGTCAGCTTTTCCCTCGCACAGGTTGTGGGCTGCATTATCCGTTAGTTGGGCTCTTTCAAGTGCCGGCTTCATTATCCTATGTTTCCTAAAGCCAAAACTGAGATTGGCGGGGGCCTTGCTATTGCTAACAGCTGATTCGCTACTTATGTTCTCGATTCCTTATCTGTCGCTGCCCAAGATAAAAAATGACTACAGGCCTGTCAATTATCTGCAACAGAATATCGGCCTTGACCGTTTTTATACATTAGGGCCCATCTCGCCCAATTATGGATCATATTTCGGCATCGCGTCAGTCAATATCAATGACCTGCCTCTGCCCAAGAAATGGGCTGAATATATCCCCGCGAAACTTGATAATAATGCAACCGCCCTTGTCTTCACTGGTAACTCAAGGGTTGATCCGGCAGGCCCATCATCGCTTGAGGAATTCAGCAAGAACATAAACGAGTTTGAAAACGTCGGGGGCAGATACTTAGTCGCGAACCACAACCAAGTAAGCGATGAAGTTAAAAACGGCCTGGGACTCAACGCTGCGTTTAGTAGTGCGACCGTAGACATATTCAGGCTGCCTGATACAAAACCGTATTTTGATAATTCTGCCGGCTGCCAACTTATTTACACAAGCTGGGATAAGGTTGACGCCAATTGTAATAAACAAGCCGTCATATTACGACGGGAATTATCCATGCCCGGCTGGTCAGCAACCATTAACCAACAGAAACAGCCGGTAAAATCTGATAATGGGATATTTCAAACCGTTGACGTCCCCGCAGGAAAATCAAGCGTAGTCTTTAGATATGCACCGCCGCATATAGAAATCGGCTACGCCGTTTTTGCCGTAGGAATACTTATAATCCTAGGCCAAGCGTTCGGCTATAAATTGATATCTAAAAAATAACCTATATCTTATTTTTCGGTATAGTCAGATTGAAATACATAATTTCCCAGATTGCCTTGAGGCCATCGACAAAGCCAATTTTCTTACCTTCTTCCTTGCTCCGACCGTAATATGAAATACCGATTTCATAAACGGCAGATTTACTCTTAGCGACGCGTGCGGTAATTTCCGGTTCAAACCCAAAACGGGCAGCCTTCAGGTCTTTGGCAAGCTTCCGTGCCAGATCGCCGCGCATCATCTTGTAACATGTTTCCATATCAGTCAGGTTGAGACCCGTAAAAAGGTTGGAAAGGAACGTCAGGAACTTATTGGCTATCTGGTGGCGGAAATAAATGATGCGGTGGGGTTCGCCGCCAATAAAACGCGAGCCATATACTACATCGGCCGGTCCGCGTTCAATCGGGTATAACAGCCGTTTATAATCCTGCGGATCATATTCCAAATCAGCATCCTGAACTACCACAACATCTCCGGTAGTCTCTAGGATGCCTCGCTTCAGAGCGGCCCCCTTACCTTGGTTGTGGTCTTGGAACAGCAGTTTTATGGTCTTATCTTTTGCCGCGAGACGGATTAGTATATCCCGCGTACCGTCGCTGGAACAGTCGTCAATGATTATGATTTCTTTTTGGGTGGTGCCAAGGTTCACCTCATCAACTTCTGCCAGGATTTTCTCAATGGTATTCTTTTCATTGAAGCAGGGGATAACAATAGATAGTTTCTTAGTTTTCGCCATAGTCCCTTCTTACTCGATAACCCCGTAAGTATAGATAGTCGCCTGCCGGCAGTCAATTTGAATGATTGCACAATCTCCCCTAGAATAGTGGCAATGAGGATAACAATCGTTGGGACAGGCTACGTGGGCCTGGTAACAGGTACGTGTTTTGCGGAAATGGGAAATGACGTCACCTGCGTTGATATTGACCAACAGAAGGTCAAGCAGATGCAAAGCGGCAAAGTGCCCATCTACGAACCCGGCCTGGAGGACCTGTTCAAGCGCAACATCAAAGAAGGCCGCCTACATTTCACGACCAAACTGAAAGATACGGTGGACGCCTCGGCCATATTCCTGGCGTTACCAACGCCGTCAGGGAGCGACGGCTCGGCAGATTTATCATATGTGTTGGGCGTAGCCGATGAACTGGGAAAATTGTTACAGGCATATACCGTAATCGTGGATAAAAGTACCGTACCGGTCGGCACGGCCGAAAAAGTCCGCCAGCGCATAGCCAAGAATGCCAAAGTAAAGTTTGATGTGGTATCCAACCCGGAATTCTTACGCGAGGGTCAGGCCATCTTGGACTTCATGAAGCCTGAGCGGGTGGTGATAGGCTCGTCATCGACCCAGGCACAAGAAGTGATGAGGCAACTCTACGCGCCATTTGTAAGAAAAGGTTTTGACCGCTTGATTATGACAGACGAACCATCGGCAGAGATGATAAAATACGCCGCCAACGCATTCCTGGCTACCAAGATAAGCTTCATGAACCAGATATCCGGCTTATGCGAACGGGTAGGCGCGGACATAAACATGGTACGCAAAGGGATTGGTACGGACAGCCGTATAGGCGACCAGTTCCTCTACCCTGGGCCAGGTTACGGTGGAAGCTGTTTCCCGAAGGATGTCTTGGCGTTAAGCCAAATAGCACTGGAACACGACTATAATTTTGGAATCTTAGATGCGGTAATGGATGCGAACGACAGGCAGAAGCAAGTTATCCCGCAAAAAGTCTTGAAATACTATAAAGATGATATAAACGGCCGTACCTTCGCACTATGGGGTTTGGCGTTCAAGGACAGTACTGACGATGTACGTGAATCCCCAGCCTTGGCTATGATACAGACTTTGACGGAAAACGGCGCGAACGTAGTAGCGTTTGACCCGCAGGCCAATGAAAATGTGAAACGTATCATGGGCGATAATGAGCGGCTGCGTTTCGTGGAGGGTGAATATGACGCGCTGAAAGATGCTGACGCCCTGGTCATCGCCACAAACTGGCGGGAGTTCTTTGCACCGGATTTTGAACGCATGAAGAAGTTGCTAAAGGCGCCGGTAATCTTTGACGGCCGCAATATCTATGACCTTGCGACCATGAAGGAACAAGATTTCCATTATGAAAGCATCGGCCGGAAGACTGTAAAGAAGTAATCATGGCCAAAAAGATTATCTTAGTTACCGGCGGAGCAGGGCACGTCGGCTCACATGTAATTGAGATGCTGGTAGCTGACGCCGGCAACCAGGTCATATCCCTTGATAATTACTTTACCGGCAGCAAGGAAAATCAGGTTGCAGGTGCCGAATATCGCACAGGGCACACCAAAGATATAGATAAGCTGGTACCTGAAACACCGGATATCGTCTATCACCTTGGGGAATACGCACGTATCGCGCCGTCGTTTGAAGACGTAGCAGAAGTCTATGACATGAATATTGTCGGCACGTTCGCTGTCGTGGAGTTTTGCCGAACCCGCAAAGTCGGCAAGCTAGTATATGCCGCGTCCAGTACCAAGTTTGCTATAGAAGGTAATGGCCGCCACCAAAACCCTTACTCATTCACTAAAGCCGTGAATGTTGACCTGATTAATGATTATGGTGAGTGGTACGGTCTAAATTACGCCATCTGCTATTTTTATAATGCCTTCGGCCCGCGGGAAAACAACTCGGACAAATATGGAACAGTTATTGGTAAGTTTGAACGACTATACCTGGAAGGAAAGCCGTTTACGGTCACAAAACCGGGTACGCAGAAACGTAACTTTACTTATGTGAAAGACCTAGCCCGTGGAATCATTCTGGTGGGAGAAAAAGGCCGGGGCGACGGCTATGCTCTGAATAACACCAAAGCCTACTCAATAATAGAAATTGCCGAGGCCTTTGGCGGGCCGATTGAATACACTGACGTTTATTCTGGCCGTAGTGAATCTGGAGATTCGCCTACGAAAGCCCGCGATGAACTGGGTTGGGAAACTACGGCGGACATCCTGGGTTACATCAAAGAATTCACTAGTTCACATCCGCGTTAAACGATCTATTCGAGCGGGGGTACCGTCCCAGATTTTACGAATATGACATTCTTATAGATGTAGTAGTTCCAGGTAGTCTGTACGATAACTACCAACGGTTTGGCGAGTGCATAATTCATTACATGACTGAGCAGACTGACCGCTATGACGGTAAAGACCAGATTGAACGCGAACAAGACAGAATAGGGAACAATATGTCTGCGCAAGCTTTCCGCCTCCGCCGCGCTGAAGGTCCACCATCGGTTAAGCGTAAAATTGTAGACAAAAGCTGCTACGTAAGCAAAAAAGGTTGCGACTGCAACCGCGAAGTGCATACCCCCGTGCAGTAATATGAGCAATCCTTCATCAATAATAAAGGTCGTTCCGCCAACAAACAGATAACGGATTAGATGATGCTTATATAGGTAGCTAACCAAACCCTTAACTCTACTCATTATTTAGGCAGGATATTCATTAAATATTTGCCATAACCGGATTTGACGAGACCTTGGGCCAATTTCTCTAACTGACCGGCATCTATGAAGCCCTCATGGTAAGCAACTTCCTCCGGGCAGCCGATTTTGAGTCCGGTGCGTTTCTCTATGACCCGGATATACTCGCTGGCATCATTCATGGATTCAAACGTGCCGGTATCCAACCAGGCCGAACCGCGGCCCATAGTCTCTACTTTCAGCTTCCCTTGTTTCAAGTACTCATCGTTGACAGCCGTAATCTCCAGCTCGCCACGGTCGCTCGGTGCGATGCTCTTAGCGATATCAACGACGCCATTGTCATAAAAATACAGTCCCACGATGGCGTAATTAGACTTTGGATGTTCAGGTTTTTCTTCCACCGATACGGCTTGCATGTTCTTGTTGAACTCTACCACGCCATACCGCTCCGGGTCAGCGACCTGGTACGCAAAGATGGTCCCGCCCTCCCGCTCGGTGCAGGCTTTGAGGCTCTCGCCAAAATCATGGCCATAAAAAATGTTGTCGCCAAGAACCAGTGCGACCTTGTCGCTGCCGACGAACTCCTCACCGATTATGAAGGCCTGGGCGAGCCCGTCAGGCGATGGCTGGGTCGCATATGAGAGCTTGATGCCCCAATCTGACCCGTCACCCAGCAAGCGTTGGAATGACTCGTGCTCGTGCGACGTCGTGATGACCAGGATGTCGCGGATGCCGGCCATCATAAGCGTGCTGAGCGGATAATAAATCATGGGCTTGTCATAAATGGGCATGAGCTGCTTGGATATACCCTTAGTTATAGGATAGAGACGTGTTCCGGATCCACCGGCTAGAATAATGCCCTTCATTTCAGCTCCTTTTTTACGTATTCCGCTAAGTCATCTTTCCAATCGCGACTTTCAAAGCCGGCCGCGTGCAGTTTGGCAAGGTCAAGCGTGCTCTGGAGGGGGCGCGGTGCGATACCTGTCTTGCCGGAGTAATATTCAGCAGTCGTCGTGTCCGTTACTGCCAGGTTAAAACCGGCGTCCTTGAATATTTCTCGCGTAATATCCGCCCAGCTGGCTGGAGTGCCCTCATTGCTGACATTGTATGTGCCTGGCGCTGTCTGGGATGTAAGAAGATGGTCAATTGCACGGACCAGTTCACTGGTGAAGGTCAGCCGTCCGATTTGGTCGGCAACCACGGAAGGCGACACGCCTTTTTGGCCAAGTTCCAACATGGTGCGGACAAAGTTCTTGCCCTCGCCGATGACCCAGGAAGTGCGTAATATATAGAATTTGGGAGCAAGTGAGATGATGAGATCGCCGGCGGCTTTAGAAGCGCCATAGACAGACAGGGGACTGAATGGTTCGTCTTCAGTGTGGGGGGTACGCGTGCCGTCAAACACATAATCGGTCGAGATATGGATGATGGTCATATCGTGTTGAGCTGAGACGGCCACAAGATTGGCCACCGCATCGGCGTTCACGGCCCAAGCGCTTACCCGGCCTTCAGCTGTCTCGGCACCGTCGACATTGGTATATGCCGCAGCATTTAAGATAACTTCAATCCCTGACCAATCGAACCGTTCGACTGATTTTTTGTCCGTGATATCAAGTTCGTCAATATCGGCGTTCTGGGCACCCGGATATTGGGCCTGCAGGGCCAAGCCAAGCTGCCCCTTCGCCCCTACGATAAATATCTTCGAATCATCCATCAGCGGGCCACATCTTTCAGGAGCGGATTATTTTTATCCTTGTCAGATACGATGGCCTTACCTTCAGGAATCGGCCAATTGATGGCAAGTTCCGGGTCAAAGAGATTAACCGATGTATAGGCGCCATCCGGTGTCCAGTGTTCATTCACAAGATAAGTATAGGTGATATTTTCTTCCAACGTCTGGTAGCCGTTGGCGACACCGCGCGGGACAAAGACCGCTACTGCCGGTGTAATTTCCAGGGTGAAAACTTTGCCGAAGTTAGGGCCTTGACGTAAATCAACCCATGCACCGAAAACTTTGCCATTGGCGACTGAAATAAACTTTTCCCATGGTTCAGCATGTAGGCCTCGGGTAACGCCGACCTCCTGGTTGTAAGAGAAGTTGTTCTGGACGATATCAAAAGCGGGCAACCCCAACGCCTCCATCTTTTGTTTCTGGTAATTTTCCTTGAACCAGCCACGGTTGTCACCATGCAGCACAAGATTAACTACGAAAAATCCAGGTATATCCATCTCTTTGACCGATAATTCCTGGGTCATCGCCCAAGCTCCTTGTAGCGGGCTTCGGTCTCGGCTTTTTGCGGTTGCCACCAGGCTTTATTGGCTTGGTACCATTTGATAGTATCGGATAAGCCGGTGCGGAAATCAGTATACTGGGGCGACCAGCCAAGTTCATTCTTGAGTTTGGTGGCATCGATAGCATAGCGCAGGTCATGGCCGGGGCGGTCATTGACGTGGTCATAATCCTGCGGGTCTTTGCCCATCAATTCCAGCACCGTTTCCAGCACCTCTTTATTGGTTTTCTCCCCATTTGCGCCAATCATGTACGTCTCGCCTATCTTGCCCGTTTCTAAGATAGTAAGCACTCCGGAACTATGGTCCTGGGCATGTATCCAGTCTCGGATATTCTCTCCAGTTCCGTACAGTTTGGGTTTTTCACCGCTTAATATATTGGTAATAGCACGTGGTATGAATTTCTCAACGTGCTGATAGGGACCGTAGTTGTTTGAGCAGTTGGAAAGCGTGGCCTGTACGCCAAATGACCGCACCCAGGCACGGACAAGCATGTCGGAACCGGCTTTAGTAGAGGAATAAGGGCTGGAGGGATTATAGGGTGTCCGTTCGGTAAATTTAGGGTCGTCAAGCTCAAGGTCGCCATAAACTTCATCGGTTGAGATGTGATGAAAACGTTTGTTATGCTTGCGGACTGCCTCCAGAAGACGGTATGTTCCGACGATATTGGTCTCTACGAACGGCCACGGCGAATGCAGGGAATTATCCACGTGCGATTCAGCTGCGAAATGTACTACCGCATCACAATCCGCGACTGTCTGGTCTACGACCGTTTCATCACAGATATCGCCTTTGATAAACGCAAAACGCTCAGGCTCTAATCCCTCCAAGTTTTTCTCATTGCCAGCGTAAGTCAAAGCATCCAGTACGGTAATATGCCAATCCGGCCGCTCACCCAAGACATAATGCACAAAGTTGGAACCGATAAACCCGGCACCGCCTGTTACTAAGATTTTCATCAGATATAGTATACCAACGATTTGTCAATTTCTATGTGGTGGCGAACAAAATGTCAGATAATTTATGATAAGGTATAGACGATGAAACGAGTGATAGTTAGCGGCTATTTCAATCCTTTGCATGGCGGGCATTTAGATATGATTGAGGCGGCAAAGGGGCTTGGCGACTATTTGATAGTTGTCGTTAACAACGACAAGGCACAAGTTCTAAAAAAGGGTAAAGTTATTCTAGATGAGCAAAACCGCATGCGTTTAGTACGTTCACTCCGTCTCGTTGACGAGGTGGTTTTATCGGTTGATAAAGATTTCGGGCAGGCATTAACTTTGAGAAAAATCAGAGCACTATATCCGAACGATGAACTAATTTTTGCCAATGGAGGCGATAGGGACCCAAATAAGCACGCACTGCCAGAAAACGAGACACAATCATGCGTTGACTGCAACATAAAAACGGTTTTTGGGATTGGAAGTCACGAAGTTGAGAAACGTGATTCGTCCACGCGTATCAACCAGGCACTTGGGCACAAAAAATAATAGGCAACAGAAAGTCTATTGTTTGATAAGTCCACGAACTTTTGTCACAAGCTCATCTAACTGTTCCTTTGTTTTTGCCTCAATATTAAAGCGCATTACTGGCTCTGTATTGCTAGGCCGCACATTAAACCATGCGTCTTCATACTGCACTGTTAAACCGTCTAGCCAGTCTATTTCCCCATCGCTAAAGGTACTGGCGATTGTTTCAAGTGCGGCTTTTGAATCGTCAGCATGCAGATTGATTTCGGGAGTATGAACATAGGTGTCGTAAGTACCAACAAATTCGGAAAGCGTGAAATCAGCTTCTGATAGAACTTCAATGGCTATGGCCGCAGCTAATAACCCTGAATCAACGAAATAATTATCCTTGAACATAAAGTGCCCGGTGATTTCGCCACCAAATGCCGCGTCATACTTACGGGCTGCCTCTTTGATTATAGTATTGCCTACCTTGGTACGGTTGGTCGCTCCGCCAAGCTTGTGGATTAAGTCTACGGTCGAACGACTCATACGTAGATCGTGCACTATAGTTGAGCCGGGATATTTTTCCAGTACATATTTGCTTAATAAAGCACACGTCATGCTGCCAGTGACCGGCTGGCCTTTTTCGTCAACCAACGCCATGCGGTCAGCGTCACCGTCAAAAGCAATCCCGAAATCAAGTTTCTGATTTTTGATGAGAGTGGATAAATCAGACAGCGTCTCCACTTTCATGGGATTTGCCTCATGGTTCGGGAAGGTCCCGTCAAGCTCAAAATATAGAGGAGTTACGTCTATAGGTAATTTTGCGGCAAATAAAGGAGCAGTCAGCCCGCCCATCCCGTTGCCCGCGTCAATACCTATCCTAAAAGGCTTGATCTTAGCCGGGTCGATAAAGCTCATGACATGGCTTATCCAATCCGAAAGCACCTCTTTTTTGATTGCCTTACCCGGCGTGCTGGCTTTGGCTGAAACCTTATCGGCCAAAAAACGGTCGCGGATTTCATCAAGCCCGGATTCCAAGCCTACCGGCAACGCTTTTTCCCGGCAAAACTTTATGCCGTTATACTCACCTGGATTATGACTGGCGGTAATCATGGCGCCTCCAGCTAAATCGAACTTACCGGGAGAAAAATAAACCATATCACTGGTCGCGAGGCCTATATCCCAGACGTCTCTGCCTTGTTCAACCAGTCCTTGGATAAGTTCATCAGCGAGCGTTCTAGAATCGGCACGCATATCATGGCCGACTACTATCGGACCTTCGGTAGGAAGCCAATCAGCAAAAACGCGAGCGATTGCTTTAACAACTGCGGGATTAAGCTGACTACCGACTTTGCCACGGATGTCGTATGACTTAAAAATTTCCCCTAAGTTATCCATGAAAATCTCCTAAGCTTTTAATAAAATGCTCTATATTCATAGGGAAATTATGTACGGAAAACATTTCGGCTTGCTGTTTGATAATACCAGAATCAAAAGCTGACGATTTGAAGTTTTTTAGGCAACTAGCCAAGCATTCAGCGGACTGTTCGTCAAAAAACATACCGGTTTTGCCCTCCGTCACATAATCTAATGCTCCGCCGCCCTTATAAGCTATAACAGGCGTGCCGGCAGCCAGCGCCTCTACGGCCGTTATGCCGAAATCATCGACGCCCGGGAAAACAAACGCCTTGGCTGCTGCCAAATGCTCAGCGACCTGTCCGTCCGACGCATCAGTGATAAATCTAATGGTCGGTCCGGCCATGGTAACAAGTTTATGGTGGTCCGGCCCATCGCCGATAACGGTAAGCGGCAAACTAAGCTCCGTGCAGGCTGCGACCGCCAAATCGATGCGTTTATATGGGGTCTGCCGACCGGCGGTTACGAATCCCGCCCGTTGCTGATTAGTGGTATGAGCAAAACGTGCGGTGTCGACCGGCGGATGGATTACGACTGAATCACGTCCGTAGTATTGTTTGATCTTAGCCTTAGTGTGAGTTGAGTTGGCAATCATAAAATCCGGCCGCTGGGCGGCCTTATAATCCCACCGCCGCATAGGACCAACTAAAAGCTTGAGCCCAAACCTGCCTAACCAGTTGAGTCCCAATGGGAAACCGGGGCTCTTTAGATAATCGTCATAACGGTCCCAGTAATAATGAGTGGGGGCGTGGCAATAGTTGATGTGGACTGCCGGCTTCTTGACGCACACACCTTTGGCTTCAGCACCCGAGCTGCTAATAATGAGATCGTAGCTGTCAAGATTGAGATGAGAAAACCAATGGGCACGCAGCACCGGCAGGTATTTACGCAGACGCGGGAAGTGCTGCAGGTAGCCGGTCACTACCTTGCCGTCCAACTTATCGCGCCACTCATCGGTCGCGTAGGAAGTATAAATAGGCGCATCCGGAAACAACTGGTGCAGTTCATACACTACGCGTTCGGCGCCGCCGCCGATTAGCCAGTCATGTACGATGGCAACTTTCACTTCGCCCCGATTCCACCGAATACCGCTTTGAGCGTCTTGAGCAGGATGACGATATCATTCCAGAAGCTCCAGTTCTGGACATAATAGACGTCCAACGTACGCCGCTCATCAAAGCTAATGTCCCGCCGTCCCGATATCTGGGCCAGGCCGGTCATACCGGATTTGACGCTCAAGATAGCATGTTTCTTGTCATAGGTATTCAGTTCACTGGCGATGAGCGCCCGCGGACCTACCAGACTGATATCGCCGCTCAGTACATTGAATAACTGAGGCAGTTCATCCAGGCTGGTCCGTCTGAGGAAACGGCCGAACGGTGTGATACGCGGATCGTTCTGCAGGACGTAACCGTTGGCTTTGTAGCGGGCATACAGCTCAGGCTTGCCAAGTTTGGCAAAGGCGGCCTGGTCGCTCAGACCGTTGATAGAGGGTTTGTGCGTACGGAACTTGAACACTTTGAATTCACGGTTATGGCGCGTCAAGCGCGTCTGGCGCAAGAAAACCGGGCCGCGCGGCGACAACAACTTGACCAAAATAGCGATGATAAGCATGAAAGGGCTGAGCAGCAACAACAAAATGACACTGAACATTAAATCGAACAATCGTTTGGCGATGCGGCCCCAACCGGTCAAGGCCGTCTGATGTACGGCTATCATTGGAAGACCGCCGAAAAGCTCCACCGCGATGTTGCCGACGAATAGGTCGGTATTACCTGGCACGAACCGGTACGACACATGATTTTCCTGGGCATAGCGCAAGATGGCGTTATTCTTGTCCTGGTCCCGGTACAATTCCGTCTGGATGATGCTATGGATAGGCCGGCGCAAGCGGTTGATGGCGTCCTCAAACGACTCATACGATTTGAAACCATCAACTTTCCCGCCCACGACAGCTAAGACCAATTGCCCGGTCTTAGCGGTATTCCAGATGGCTTCGACAATTTCATCCGTGGCCTTGGTGTCACCGATGACCAGGACATTGCTGATGCCAACGCCAACGCTGTACAGCGAACGACGTATCATCTGCGCAAAAGTCCGAAACAGTACCAAGAAGCCAAACCCCAGCGCAAATCCGTAAACGGCTACCAAACGGGCCGGGAACAAACCTTTTTGGGCGACAAACTCATAGCCGATGACCACCAGCATGCCCAAGATAGAACCGACGAATAAACGCCCGAGTTCTGCAAACCGTCTTTCATAGATGTCCTGGTTATAGAGGCCTATAAAGGCGTGTACCAAAATCCACAATGGTAAAACGGCAGCCAAGGCAAAAAAGTACGTGAAGGCTGGGATCTGTTGTATAAGTGGACGGGTATCAAACTTAACGCGCAAAATATAAGCTAGACTGAAAGCAGCGAGCACGGCCAAAAAATCACCAATTATTAACAGAAACGAATAAGCCAAAGTCGCATTGTTTTTCATCTGGAGTTAATTGTAACACTTCTCATCAAGGGAACTGGTATACTTGGTGAGAACGTAAGCACTATGAAAAAGCTCAAAAAAAGCCGACGCAGAGAACTGACCCGATTTGGCGAATACATGATTGGAGGCGGCGTTTGGTTTTGGAGCGGTTACATCATCATTGTCCTTCTAGCCGATAAAATGCCGCTGTTTTGGGCTAATTTCATTGGTAATGCCGTAGGCATAACCCTGAATTTTATCATTGAGCGCTACTGGGCCTTTAAAACCAATCGCCCGGCCACGTTGATAACAGCCACCCAACGCTACATAATCTATACGGCACTGAATGCCTTTCTGTTGAATTATTTAATTCTTGCAGGCTTGAGGCACATTGGCGTGGTGGTCGCAATCGGCCAATTTATCGCCGCCGGTTTCTTTACCGTCTGGAACTACATGTGGTACAAAGCCTGGGTGTTCCGTGGACAAGGACATCATAAACGGATTCGGCACCATGCCTGAACAACAAACCACTCGGCCAACAAAAAAACAACGCGAACTGCTCGCTTATATCGAAGCTTTCATTGCCGAGCATGGCTATAGCCCCAGTTACCGCGAAATCATGGCAGGGCTCAATTATTCATCCGTTGCGACGGTAGCCCTGCATGTCAATAACCTTATCAAACGCGGACACGTCCAAAAACGCGACCATTCGGCCCGTTCGCTGGAAGTGGTCCAGGCTGAAGACAGTCCAAAGCTGCCAACTAATGAAATTAAGCCCGGCGACGAAAAATGGTTGGTAGAGAAAGTAGAGTTCCGGTTCAAACAAGCCGAACAGCAGCCGGCGCTCAAGAACCATGAACTGGATGAACTTTACGTACTTATCGGGGCGCTCAGGGTATTAGGCCTGGAAGGTGCCGCCCAAAGTTTCATACCGCGTCTGAGCCAACTCAAGGCCAGGGTATAATTAAGACCGATGGCTACCCTGATTGAGTTGGACCGGCTGACGAAGAACTATGGTTCCAGCCGCGGCGTGAGCGACGTATCGTTGAAGATCCCGGAAGGCACTATCTTCGGATTCCTTGGGCCTAACGGCGCAGGCAAGACGACTACCATCAGTATGCTCGTCGACCTTATACGGCCAACGAGCGGCACGGTCAGCATCTTTGGAATGGATGCCCAGAAGGATGGGGTGGCCATCCGCCAGCGTACCGGTTTTTTGGCGGGTGACTTCGCACTGGATAATGACCTGACAGGCTGGCAACAATTGGAATACTTTGCCCATCTACGCACAGGAGGGTTGAATAAAAAATATGTGACTGAACTGGCCCAGCGGCTGTCCTGCGACCTAAACAAGAAATTCAAGGCCTTGTCCCGGGGCAACCGCCAAAAAGTCGGCCTGATTTCCGCGTTGATGCACGAGCCAGAACTACTGATTTTTGACGAACCGACCACCGGGCTGGATCCACTCATCCAGGCTGAGTTCAATAACATCATTTCCGAACATCAGCGCAAAGGCAGGACGGCGTTCATATCGTCGCATACCCTGCCCGAAGTGCAGGTTTAGTGCGACCAGATAGCTTTTATCCGGGAAGGCGAGCTGATTGCGGTGAAGACCATCAATGAGCTGTCCGACTCCACCAGTAAGCACATCCACGTCGCAACCGACGACGCGAAATTAGTGACAGCAATCAGCAGACTGCCGTCAGTCAAGATACAGACGCGTGAGACCAAAAGCGTAACACTCACCATGCGCGGAGATATAAATCCGTTGTTAGCACTGCTGGGACGCCATAAGGTTCTGGATGTGACCATCACTGAGACTGACCTGGAAACGGCATTCATGAAATATTATCAGGAGGAAGCGGATGTTTAGTTCCGTGTTCACCAAAACAATCTATGAGAAGCGTTGGATGATGCTGTTTTGGAGTATCGGTGTAATCGGCATGGCGCTACTCATGATGGCCTTTTACCACTCATTCTCAGGCGGCGGCTTTGATGAACTCCTGAAGAACTTACCTAAATCATTCCAGGGATTAGTCGGCAACCTGAACGAGCTCAAGACAGTCGGCGGTTATGTGTCGCAGGAGGTTTTCGCACTGCGTATCCCGTTGCTGACGCTGATAATGGGAATAGTATTGTTCACCGGCTTAATTGCGGGCGATGAGAGCGAAGGTACGCTACAGACCCTGCTGACCCAACCAATCTCCCGTTTGCAACTGCTATTGGAAAAATTCCTGGCCGGTTTGTTCATAAGTTTCGTCATCTGTGCCAGTGCCATAGCAGGTGTGATGCTAGGTACCGCGTTAATTCATGAACACATGAATCTGGTACGTCTGTTCCAGGCCGTCGTCGGCGTGTGGCTGCTCACCGTAGCTTGCGGCAGCATAGGCTTCATGTTTGGGGCGATAACCGGCAAAAAAGGTCTGGCCGGCAGTGTAGCCGGCCTGCTTACATTCAGTTTTTATATGATAACTTCGTTCGCTGGCAGCGTTTCCTGGCTCGCCAGGCCCGAGAAACTTTCATTGTTCCACTACTACAACAACCCGGGCATTGCCTTGTATGGGCTCAAAGGAAGTAATGTCATTGTCATGGTCGGCATAATAGCCATATTACTGGTCGTGTCAGCCGTCGTATTTCAGAAGCGCGACATTTACCAGCGCTAGGTTATACTAGATACCCGTGAGTATTATCCAAGCCATTATCTTAGGTCTCATCCAGGGGTTGACGGAGTTTCTGCCGATTTCCAGCTCAGGACACCTGATACTGGCGCATCATGCCCTAGGGGTGTTCGAAACAGGCCTATCGTTCGATGTCGCGTTGCACTTCGGGACCTTGGTGGCGCTTATCGCCTATTTCTGGAAGGACTTATGGGTTTATGCCGCCGCCTTATTTAAGAAGAGTGAACATACCAAGCTGGCGTATCTATTGATAGCAGCGACCATCCCGGCCGCCATCATTGGCTTTTTGCTGGAGAGCAAAGCCGAATCGCAGTTCCGCTCCGTGCGTCTGGTTGGCGTCACCATGCTATTGTTCGGAGCTGTCATGCTATTGGCTGAACATTATTATCAACGGCGCCAGAAGCACACCCAACTTGACGGCATCAAAACGTCGCAGGCCTTGACGATGGGTTTCGCCCAAGCTATCGCCGTAGTACCTGGGGTATCACGTTCCGGCAGCACCATCACCGCCGGCCTGTTCACAGGCTTGGACCGCTTGGCTGCTACCCGGTTCTCCTTCCTGCTCGGTATACCGATTACCGCCGGCGCGGTCTTGAAAGTCTTTACCGAAGGCGGAGTGCTACATGCTGCCAAACAGGACCAAGCAGTCTTTGTCATCGGTATCGCCACCGCCCTTATCAGCGGCCTTGCCGCCATCCGGTTCATGCTGGGGTATCTGGGCAAGCATGGGCTTCACGTTTTTGCCTACTACCGGATAGCTCTGGGACTCCTCCTTTTATTATTGTTCACGGTCCGCTAACCATATGCCAGTCAGCTTACCTGCCAGCCTTACAGGAACAATAACCCGCTTTGCCGGCAACGGCCGTAAACTAGGCTACCCGACGGCCAACCTTACTACTAAAACCTCGTTGAAGGACGGGGTATATTACGGCTTTGCAAATATGGGTGTCTACAGCCATCATCCGGCGCTCATATTTATCGGTACGCCGACGACTGTCGGCGACCGCGGGCGCCGCATCGAAGCTTGGCTGCTAGATATTGAGGACAAGGATTATTACGGGCTTGAGCTGAAGCTCGATATCCGGAAATACCATCGCCCTAACCAGACATTTGATTCGGTTGACGAGCTGCTGGTGGCGATGAAAGCTGACGAAGCTACCGCCCGCCAATGGTTCCAAAATTAGACAAAAATACTACATATAGCGTCTATGGGCCGTGTTACACTACTACTCACAGGTTCTTTATTAATAAAAATTGTTGGAAATAGGTGAAATTCCTATGCTGTGCCGCAACGGTTAAAGCCCGATACAACATACATAAAGTCTCCCGAGCAGGAGCGTTGAATTTGATTCATAGCCCTTGCTCACCGAGCGAGGGTTTTAATATGGCCGGAGCAGCCGCGATAGCCGAACGATTACCAACCGCAGAACGGATGGCAACTGATGTGATTGTTATGCCCACGATGCCCGAAGACCAGCTGGCACAACAACGCGCCAAACGACTCATGAGAGCTAACGGTTCTTTAGCAGTGGCGGGTGAATTGCCAAAAAAAAGTGACCAACATCCAGGCATTTCCCATAACCTCTTAGAAGGAATCCGCTTAGCCGCTGCTGGCGATGCGAACGGCATAAATATGGTAGATCAAAACATTGAGGCAGATTACATAGAGCGTAGTTTTAAGGCTGGCTCAATCACGGAAGTTGACTTGCGTGCAGACGGGCAAAACGGTCTTGGACAGCATGGCCAGAGCCTGGATTCAGTAAATGGCAATAGCTTGCGTTTCGTTGGCCGTACCTGGCAAATGCGTGAACGCTTGCAAGCAGAGGCTCGCAATAAATATCGTCAAGATATTGCCCAGGAGATGGGCCTGCTAGAGGATAACTATTTTGTCGTCTTTTCACTTGTCCCGGATAATATGACCCAAGAAGAATTGATTGAAGAAGACTTTTTTGTAGACACAATGTCTTGTGCTATGCAGGCGACAACGGCGCAAGAAGACAGTGTAAAGTTGGAATCTGCATTTGTAGCAGGGGTTAAGCGTCCAGGAGCCGAGAGGCATGACATAAAAGCAGTCAAATATATAGCCAAGAAACTAGGTAAAAATTTTGATAACATGTCAACTACTCAAATACTAGATTCCCCCCTGTTAATACCTAAAAAATTAATGCCGAATGGTGTGGTTGACCCAGTGGCTTGGTTTGATGAGCCGGAGGGAACATTTTTTGGAGAAGATAAACCTCAGCAAGACTATGTAAAACATAGAGAATTTTGGAGGCAGCGCCAAGCGGGTCTTAAATCTATGGTCGAAGATATCAGGCGCCAACTGATTAGCGAAAGGCATACATTTAAAACACCAACGGATGCTACCAAGCGCTTAGGTAAATTATCAGAAAAAGCAGGGGTGCGAAACGCAGTAGACGACAAGTCAATTAATCCAAATGTATTTGGTCCAACAGCAGCTGGCCACATACAACAGGCTCGTACGCATCGTGCATCAGGAAATTATGAATTAGCCGACGCCGCTCTTCACAATGCTGAAAAAACTGCCAAATCTTCGTCCTGTCCCGGGGCCCTCCAGGAGGAAAAAAATAAAGACGGCCAGGAAAATACAGATGAACAATCAAGCGACCGATTAAACGATGAAACTGATTCCAAATCGGGAAAAATCCGCTGCATAAAATGCCGTGAAACTGTCAATAAAAAAGATGTAGTCAAAGAAAAAAGTTGGCGCTGCCCACACTGTAAATATGAAGTAGACATCTGTGACGGAAAAGTACTGCATGAAAGTAAGCCGCCAAAAAGGGAAAAATCTAAAGCTGGCTCATGGGCGGTAGGTATACTAAAAGCAGCATGACCAAAAAAATAGGTATATTTGCCGGAACCTTCGACCCGATTCATGACGGCCATATCGCCTTCGCACAGGCGGCCTTAGATGCGGGCTTAGAGAAAGTCATGTTCTTGCCCGAGCCCCGGCCGCGCCGCAAACAAGGTGTGCGGGCGCTTGAACACCGCCGCGCTATGGTACGTTTGGCGATTGCCCATGAAGGCCGCTATGGCATAATTGCCTTGGAACAGGCCCGTTTCACGGTGCATGAGACATTGCCGAAATTGCAGGCCCGTTTTGCGGGCTATCAGTTAGTGCTGCTATTCGGTGCGGACGTCATAAGCCATATCGCCAGCTGGCCGCATGTAGGCGCCATGGTGAATGTGGCCGAACTTATGATTGCTGCGCGACTCCGGGATATGTCCGACCTCACGGCGACACTTCACACCCTGGAAAAGACCCGCAACCTGCGCTTCAGATATGAAATCATTCACCCTGCCTATGAAGAGGTAACCTCCTCAACTATCCGTCTGCTGCTCAAGCGGGACAAAGCTGCTGACGGCTTGCCCCCAGCAGTACAAAGATATATAAAAAGACATAAGCTTTATTCGACTACGACCGCAGACTGAAAATGTGTCTGGAGATAAGCCAGGTGCTTTTCGCGGTATTTCTTGAACTCACTTTTCTTCAGGCCGCTGCGCCGGATGAACGAACTGATTTTTTCACTACCGATGTAGTGGGATACCATCACATAACTGGCGCCCAGCCTGTACAATTCCTCCGCCTGGACGGCGTTTTCGGCATAACAGATGACAACGGCTCCGGGGTTGATACCCTCAGCCAGTTTGACGAGAAAGACATTGGTATCATGGTCGCTCATGGCTGAGACAATGAGCTTACTATGCTCCAGACCGACTTCCTCGAGCAGTTCTATGTCCGTCGCGTCGCCGTAGAGGTAATTGGCCTTCTGATGCTCCAGCGTGTCGATTACTTCTGGATCATAATCGACGACCACATAGCGTTTGCCCAGACTGCGGAACAGTTTCAGGAACTCATGGCCGCCGCGTAAATAGCCGAACAATACTAAATCATAATGTAGCCGCGACTCACGCTCCAACTGCGGCTTGCCATGTTCAAACATCTCCAGATGTTCTTCGATACCCAAGAATAATTTGTCGGCGTAGATAATCATATAAGTCGAGGCCGCGATGGAAACGAGCGCCACCATAGTCACGATGCTTACCAGATTGTCGGATACCAAGCCGGAGCGGTTACCTAAGATGACGAATACCAGCGAGAATTCACTGACCTGGCCCATAGCGATAGCCGCCTTGAAACTGGTCCGTTTGGTGTAACCCATGAAACCCATGATAAGCATCACGATGAGCGGTTTGAGCACGATGACTATGAAACTGCTCATGACGACGATAGGTATCAGCACGGCCAGGTTACCGAACGCCAAGCGGGTGCCCAGCGATATGAAGAATACGATGATGAAGAAGTCGCGCAAAGGCCTGAGCCGGGCACTGATTTCCTGGGTATACGGCAGACCGGACAAAGCGACGCCAGCCAGCAGCGCACCGATTTCCAGGCTGAAGCCGGCGCGTTCAAACAGGGCCGCACTGCCAAAACCCCAGCCAATGGCAAACAGGAATAGGAATTCCTGGCTGCTGGCAATCAGACGATGCATACGCGGCAGGATGACATTGCCGATAAACAGCAAAGCACCGCCAAGCGCCCAGCCTTTGATGAATAAAACCAGCAACTGATGAGCTGAGAAGCCGGACTGTGCGCTATGGGCGGTCACAAATACCAGGGCAGTGGTAGCCAGGATATCCTGCACCAGCAGCAGACCGACGACGACCTTGCCATAGAGCCGCGTCTGCTCTTTTTTATCGCTGAGCAGTTTCAGGATGATAATCGTGCTGGAAAATGACAAGGCGACACCTAAGAACAGTGCTTCGGTGCGTCCCAACCCCAGGATGACACCGGCGCCATAGCCTAACCCCAGGCTGATACCGACCTGCAACATACCCGCGATGGCGGCTACCTTACCGATTTCCCGGATAACCCGCGGATTCAGACCCAGGCCGATGATAAACAGCAGAAGGGCAATGCCGATATTGGAAAATATCTCAATCGTATCGGCGGATTTGACCAGGTGCAACACGACCGGACCCACCAATATACCGGTCAGGATATGACCGATGATAAGCGGCTGCCGGAGCAGGCGCATGATAAGCGCCATGCCGCTGGCAATAGCTATGATAAGGCTTAGTTCACCGAATACTGAGGTATGCATTTATATTTTACGGTTCCTAATATGTGCTATTCTACAATAATTAACATAAGCGGTAAAATCCTAACAAGACATCATGCGTGACCTATTCCGTAAGATTGCCAATAAGATATCTGTCCTGACCGGTTCGGCTGGCGCCTTCCTGTTGGCATTCACTATCGTGGCTGTCTGGGCCATCACCGGTCCGCTGTTTCATTTCTCCAATACCTGGCAGTTGGTCATCAATACCGGCACGACTATCGTAACGTTTTTGATGGTCTTCCTAATTCAGAATACGCAGAACCGCGATGGCAAAGCCATGCAGCTGAAACTGGACGAGTTGATACGCGCCAGTACGGCCAGTGATAAGTTTGTCGATTTGGAAGACCTGACAGATGACGAACTTGCCGAGCTTGATGATGAGTTCAAGCGCATACATGAAATGTACAAAGACAACCCGCCCCAGAGCCTGCACAAATTACACACAAAAATTCAAGCAGCGCACCGCAGACGCCAACGCTAAAGCAGGGAAACAATAGCAGCCACACCGGCCATGGCCATAGCTGCGGTTACGAACCACCCGATCCACGTGACCGGTTTGCGGTTTACCCAGCGGCCCATTATCTTCTTATTACTGCTCATAGCCACCACGAAGCACAACACCACCGGCGCCACGATGCCATTAGCGACCGCTGAGTAAATCAAGGCCTTGATCGGGTCTATGCCGATGAAATTGATACCTAGTCCGACCAACATGGACAGGATGATGACACCATAAAAAGCATGGGCCTGCCTAAGGGGCCGGTACAAGCCTTCTTTCCAGCGGAACGCTTCGCTTAGCGCATATGATGACGAACCAGCCAATACGGGAATGGCGAGCAAGCCGGTACCTATGATACCGATTGCGAACAGCAGGTATGTCGCATTGCCTGCGAATGGCCGGAGTGCTTCAGCCGCCTGGGAAGCTGAGGTGATGGTGGTGATACCGTGCGGGAACAGAATCGCTCCGCATGCGGCAATGATAAAGAACATGACGATGTTCGATAGCAGCATACCCGACCAGACATCTATGCGCATGGCCCGGATTTCTTTGGAATTAGAACCACTGCGTGCCCTGACGGATTTCTTACCGGCTAATATCTCCTCTTCTATTTCCTGGGAAGTCTGCCAAAAGAACAGGTATGGCGATATGGTAGTGCCAAGTATGGCACAGATGAGTAGAAGCTGGGTCTTTTCAAATCTGACGGAGGGTACGAACGCATGATGGATGACTATGTTCCAGTCCAGATGGGCTAACAATGCCGAAGCTACGTAGGCCAGAAGAACCAAGGCCATCCACTTAAGATAACGCGCATAACGCCCATAATTCATAAAAATCTGCATAGCTAGACAAAGAACGGTAAAGCCGATGATAAGCGAGACAAAGCTGAATTGCGGGTGTAACAGCTGCAGACCTTTAGCCATGGCTCCAAGGTCGGCGCCGATATTGAACGCGTTGGCCGCAAATAGCAGCATAGCGCACAGTATCAACAACCGGCGCGGGAAGTGCAGCCGGATATTTCCGGCCAGACCACGCCCTGTCACCAATCCGATACGCGCGCACATCTCCTGGACGAAGGACATGAGCGGAAAGGTAGCGACCGACAACCACAACAGCCCGAAGCCGTATTGTGCACCGGTCTGGGAATAGGTGGCGATACCGGAAGGGTCGTCGTCTGAGGCGCCGGTAGTCAAACCCGGGCCCAGGTTATTCCAGTAATTTTCAGTCCTGCGTACCATCTTGTTACCGGATAACTTCTTGGTGAATTCGCCGCTGGAAGTAATGGCTTTGTCGAGGGCTATCGCCGGTGCTTCAGCAGCGTCGCGTATGGTAAACTTCTTTTTCTTACTCATGGTTTATTTCATCATTCTTAATGCTTACGCTTTGGCTTGTATTATATGCGATGATTGCGGCTATTCACACTCACTAATTGGCGATATCCCTTGACGCTATAATAATGGTTTACAAATTGGCAAATTTATGCTATTATTAGCATGTCCCTTAAAAACAGATATGAAAACAGATAACTCCGAATCACAACCACTTTCCCCCGACCGTACTCAACGTCGTTCTAAACGGGTAATAGCTGCAGGTGTGGCCGTCGGACTGCTTGCTGTAGCAGCCGGTGGTTACGCTGCGATCGATAATTTGAGGTCTGGCAAGGGCAATCGCCCCGTCGCAACCGCAACACCCAACCAGCCAAAGGCTAGTGGTAGTGAAACAACCGGTCGCTTTGAGCGATTTGTGCCGGTACCGGTTACTCCCGAAGCAGCCCAAAGCATGGCCCGCGAAACGGCTACACTTACACCCTCAAGTTGTTCTGCCGGCATAATCAGCGATTCGGCGGGCAAGGCCATCGGTTTTAACGGAGCTGAGCACTGTTTTGACGCTGATATAAGACAAGCTAACACCGACGGTTCAGGACGTTCTACTTTGCACGGTCTATATAAAGGGTATCGTGACAATGCCTTAAGCGGATCGAACTTTCTCGGTTACGTGAGCGCGTTGGTAACCGACAATGCGGCAGGTAAGGATATGGTTATCGGGGCTTTTGAGGGCAATAGTATAGATGCCGTACTAGCTGCACATGAAGCCATGACGATTCCAGCCGACCAACTGAAAGCTGGTGACGATGTGTACTTTTCTGGGTTGGCAAGTGGCCATAATGGCCAACGTCAGGACTTTGCAGGTAGTGTGCTGGGAACAGAAAATGGTCTGCAGAGCGGCAATAAGAAAATTGATGTACTCTGGGTAGCTACTGATGGAATCTGTACTACCGGTGTCAGTGGCGCCGAAGGTTTTGTGTTGCACGACGGACAACGCCGCAACTTCGGCAACCTCTCTGCCTACTGGAACTTCAACGGACCTGAAGCCACCCCTGCCGCCCAAGCAACAATTAAAGATAAATTTACAAACCAATTCGGCATCGATTTAACGGCCGCTAACAGTGTATGTGGTTTCGTAACCATGGCACCCAATCCTACCTCGACAAGCGGCAATGTTGTTCAGGTTTCAGCTGGCTGAACGTTTTGCAAAATTAGTTTAGAAGACTTATTATGAGCAGTAAGATTAACTTTTCTTAAGGGGAATACAAAATGGCTCAAAAAAAACGACAGACCGCTAAGCGTTCTGCAATTAAACGTGGCCGTCTGGCGAAATGGCTGGGACATGACTCCAAAGCGCTTATTTTTGTAATCTTGTTTGCGGTAGTTGGCGTGATTATGCTTTATAGAAGCTTTGCTGTATCTGACTATCCGACGGATGCGAGTAGCATTGTAGCGGCTTATAAACGAGAGTCGCCAAGCAAACTCACCCGCAGCACAAAGACCGGGCCGATAACCTATACGACATACAGCGCATCTTATCTGGTGTTGGGCGATGGTAGCCTGCAATGCGACAACGGTAATTCCCTAGGCGTCGTAACCGTGGGCAAAATAAGCCAGACCGATCTCGCTGCGCTACACACGGCACTGGTTAATCTGAATCTTTCGACGGTTGCTAAAAAGTCGCCTGCTAACGCGAAAGTGGATCTCAATAGTCTAGAGACCTACATCCTGGCCGACAAAGGGGTGAACTATGGCTGGACTGTCTATACCGGCGGCACCAAAGATACTAAGCTTGCTCAGATGCAGTCTAAAATACAATCGATTTGCCAGCTAAAAGCCACAACCTCGACAACGCGTTCTAAACTGACCCGCATTACTATTCCCAAACTCAGTCAGGCCCACAGCCCGTCGCTCATACAACACGTTGCGACTAAAGTGAGTCCCAAGGCTGACGCGCTACCGGCTTCCAATGGCTCCACCATTGATACCGCCACAGCTGATGACCAGGTCAATAAGACAAACTACGTCCGGGGTCTTAACGGCCTGCCAGCCCTTACTCGACAGAATTGTCTGAATAATGTCGCCTACGCCCAAGCGCAGGCGATGGCCGGTTCAACTACCCTGTACCATGACCCATCGCTGGCGGATGATGTCGACCGTGAATGTGGCGGCTGGATTCTAGTAGGCGAGAATGTTGGCGACGCCGGTAACTCAAATGATTTGTTTGATGCCTATATCAACAGCCCTGGTCATTTAAGGAACATATTAGAGAGCCGGTACATCTATGTCGGTTCCGGTGCCTATAAAACGCCGGACGGCCGCATCTACCACGCCGAAGAATTTGCACAAGAGTAGATTAGCAGGCTTTACACGAATTGTACGATGAATGTGCACCAGCCTGTGCCCCACCTAATCACTCGGTTTCCGAGTTACAGTATTTTGTTCAGTGGCACTGTGGCAGGACTTGTCTTCGCAGCCGGTTGGCCCGGTTGGCTACTGTCCATTGCCTTGCTGCCATGGTTCTATTATGCTTCACAGCCCAAAACTAACTGGTACCAGGGACTATGGTTAGCGGTCTGGTTTTTCCTACCCTTCCACGCCGTTGTCTTGAGTTGGTTCCTAGACACCAATGTCAGTAGTCTCATCGGCGCCGGCCCTGGTATGGCATTGTTCGCCCAGATCTTCAGTTGGCTCCTCATGACAGTGATTCTGACGCTGTGTATGTTGCCGCTTGGCTACGTAGTATATCGGCTGCGTCCGCTGGCGGCACGGCCAGTACCGTTCACATGGCTGCTATTGCCAGCCGCCTGGGTGTTATGCGAATGGCTGCGCAGCATCGGTTTCTCGCTTTTTCTTTATGGTCGTGGCGCTACTATCGGTGATTATTGGAATTTTGGCAGCTTTGGGTTGGGACTTATGAACACGCCGTTAGCCTATCTCAGCCGTCTGATCGGAATGTATGGCTTAAGTTTTCTAACAGTGCTGTTAACCCTAGCTTTAGGGCGAGCCTTGTTCAGAAGGAAATACAATCCATTTGCTTTCGTACTGGCTAGTACGTTGGTTTTAAGCCTGCTGGTGGTGTTGGTGACAAATCGGCAGAACCGCACTGATAGTAAAGCCCCGCCACATCCGGCCAGCGTGCTGCAGCGCAGCATTGATTTGGCCAGTGATTACCGAGCCGATACACCCATCCGCAACCGGTCGGCAGACAAGAAAGACCTGATTGTTCTGCCCGAATACTCGGAAGCGTTCGACCCGGGAGCCACTGTTTTTAGTGATACATTCGTTACCCAACGGCTCGCAATAGGAGGAATAAGTGTTGATGTGGACCGTGGCCGTACGCAAAAGTGGTACGGCACGTTGGAATTCCGTGATTATCGGGGGCAGGTTGTACATCATAATACTAAGCAACTGCTTATCCCGACCGGCGAATATCTACCCTATATTTTTACAAGCTTTTACCAGCTAACGGGTCAGCAGCATATAGTCGACCGTTTTGAGGAATATAGACGGGTTTACAAGGGCGACCCGCCTGCCATTTACCGCACACCACAATTCATTGTCGGCCCGGTAGCCTGCTCTGGCATCTTGGGGCGGCCGATTTATCAGAAGCTAACGCGCGACGGCGCCACCGTGCTGACCAACAGTGCTTCATTGGTGGACTTTAATGGGTCCAAATCTTACTTCAGGCAATCCATCCTGATGGCCCGTTTCCACGCTATTGCCAACAATCGGCTATTCATACAGTCCACCCGCGGCGCACCGGCGTTCGTGCTAGACAATGATGGGCGCTACATAGTGCGGCCAGCCGGTTCCGATACGCGCTTCATAGATTTCAGCTTCCACTCGCTGTCGGCCAAAACCATCTACACACGCGTTGGTGAATGGCCGCTGCTAGGTAGCTTTGGCATTGTCGGCGTGGTTGTTTTAGAAGTCATCAGGAAACACCGCAGTTAACAGGTGCTATGGCCGGTCATTAATTCGCTTGACAAGCCTAAAGTGCTTATGTCAGAATAAAGCCACTTCGTAGTTTGCGGGCCGCGGCCTGTAGTAACGAAAGACAAAAACTTTCAAATAAAAAAAGTAAAGACAGGGACCTGTGAGGGGTCTTGGTGTTTGCGGGAGGGTAACGGCCGATATGCCGGTTAAAATAAAAATAATACAAAATAAAGGTGTTAACGTGGAAGTAAAAGTGCGGCGGCCTAAATGGCAGCAATTTCTAAATTACTAAAGTAATGAGACACCTCCGCACGGCCCATGCCAAAGCGCACGGGGCCTCCGGCGCAGGTTTCTCATCGCTCCTTTTCGGAGTAAATCCGAATCCGCCCCTGGGGCGGACCAATCGCTGCTCTTCCCATCAGGAGAGCAGCTTTTATTTCTAAAAACTATTGTTTTTGATGGGCAGCGATAGCATCGTCGATTAATTTATTGAACCCTTCAATATTGCGGGGGTTTTGCTCCACTTTTTTGCCGTCAAGAACGAAGGTAGGCGTTCCTTCAACGGGAACCTTCTGGCCAGCGGCCATATCAGCGAGAATAAGATTATTCACCGCTGAGCTATTCATATCTGATTGAAACTTGGTCTTGTCCAGCCCAAGGCCTTCCGCAAAGCTGACAAAGAAGACGGCTGGATTACTACTTGCTACCCAGCCTGTTTGCCCGCCTGGATCTTGGGTCTCATATAACTTGTCATGCATTTCCCAGAATTTATTCTGCTTCGCGGATGCTTCGGCGGCTCGGGCAGCCGCAAAGGCATTCGGGTGCTTGGAAGTAATGGGAAAGTTGCGAAACTGTACAATAATCTGGTCTTTATATTTCTCACGGACTGCTTTGACCAACGGTTCGTACTGATAGCAGGCAGAGCATTGGTAATCACCATATTCAATAAGGACCACGCCGCTCTTGGTACTGCCGTCAGTATGATTAGTGGGAGCGCCGGCGTTCGCGGAATTATGTTTTGAGTTGCTGCTGTGCTTCGCAAACGCAAACGCGCCAACCACTACCGCAATGACCACCAGTACCGTAATAAAGAATCTGTTGCTCACATGCTTCCCATATTTATCGCTATATATAGTACCATGGAAACATGCAGACAATCCTTACGGTCACGCTAGCGTTACTTGCTCTTTTGACAGTGAGCTTGCAACGGACCTACTCGCGTGTCCCCATAAAGGAACTCAAGCGAGACGCCCGCCAGGGAGATAAGTTGGCCACGGCAATGCTTAAGGCGGTCGGATACGGGCACAGCCTGCGGGCAGTGCTTTGGTTCCTGATAGGCGTAACCAGTGCCGGGTTCTTCGTCGTGGTCACCAGGACGGCGCCGCTGTGGTTCGCCCTTACTGCCAGCATCATCCTGGTCTGGGTGGGATTTGTGTTTATTCCGGCAGCGCGGGTGAGCTTGGTCGGCAGGAGACTGGCCGGCTGGTGCGCTCCGTTGCTTGCCAAAGTCGTCGGAGTTCTGCATCCTTTGATTGACTGGACGGTCCGTTTTATCCATCGCCATCGACCCATACAGGTCCACACCGGCCTATACGATCGTCGTGACTTGGTCGATTTGTTGGAAAGGCAGCAGGTCCAGCCGGATAACCGTATCGAGAAAACCGAGCTGGAAATCGCACTGCACGCGCTGCAATTCGGTGATGAGACCATAGCGCAGCACATGGTGCCGCGTAGGGCGGTCAAGGTAGTATCGGCCACCGAGCCCCTAGGTCCGATACTCATGGATGAACTGTACGCCTCCGGCCATTCACGGTTTCCGGTGTATGAGAACAAACGCGATAATATCATCGGCACGCTCTATCTACGCGACCTGGTCCATGCCAAGCACAGCGGCTCGGTGCAATCCCTCATGAAACCCGAGGTTTCCTATATACATGAGGACCAATCACTTCAGGATGCCTTGCAGGCAATCCTACGTACGCACCGGCAGTTATTCGTGGTGGTGAACAGTTTTGAGGAGTACGTCGGCACTATTACAATCGAAGACGTATTGGAAGCTATCATCGGCTCGCCCATCATCGATGAATTTGACCAATACGATGACTTACGCGCCGTAGCCAGTCGTGCTGCTACCAAAGAACATACCGAACACCACGACCAAGAAGCACCTGTCTCTATCCCGGAAGAGCACATCGACGAAACGGTCGAAATGTGAGCCGCTCCCCTTATCAAAATAGGGAAGTTACCCTATAATCTCTCTGATGAGAGTTTTAAGCACAGATATTGCTAAACACATCGGCAAAGAGGCGGAAATCCAGGGTTGGCTGCATAAGAAGCGGCTGCTGGGTGGGCTGAACTTCATAAACATCCGTGACCGCGGCGGTTTGGTCCAGATGGTGGTGGAAGACAAAAAAGAGGTGGAAAAACTGCGCGGTCTGCATATCGGTACGGTCCTGAAAGTAAAGGGCAAGGTATTCAAGGAGGAGCGCGCGCCGGGCGGTGCTGAACTGCGCGAACCGCACATTGAGGTCCTGGTGCCGGTGACCGAGGAGCCGCCCGTTGAGATTGACAAGCCTCTCAGCCACAAACCGGACAACCTGGACACACTGTTCGATAACCGGGTCATCGGTTTGCGCAACCTACAGGAGACGGCTATTTTCCGTATCCAAGCCAAGGTCCTGGAAGCGGCGCGCGAGTATTTTATCCAGAACGGTTTCACGGAGATGAACACACCCAAACTGCTGTCCGGAGCTACTGAAGGCGGCGCCGAGGTATTCAAGCTGGATTATTTTGGCAAAGAAGCCACGCTGGCGCAGAGCGCCCAGTTTTATAAGCAGATGATGGTAGGCGTCTTTGAGCGTGTCTTTGAGACCAATCCGACATACCGCGCCGAACCAAGCGCCACCACGCGCCACATGACGGAGTACATTACCATCGATGCGGAAATGGGCTTCGTGACCTTTGAGGAACTGCGTGATTTCACAGGCGGCCTGCTGCGCCATATCGTAGAAAAGGTCTGGAAGGACTGCGGACCTGAACTTAAGATGTGGAATGCTCAAAAACCTGTTCTGGCGGAACCGATACCATCTTTGACTATGGCCCAGATACACGAACTGTACTCCAAAGCCACCGGCACCAAAACTGTCGGCGAGGAAGACTTGCGGCCCGATGAGGAAAAGTGGATATGCGATTATGCCAAGAAAAACCTCGGTAGTGAGGCCGTATATGTCACGGAGTGGCCGGTCAGCAGCATGAAGTTCTACCACAAAGTCAACGAGAAAAATCCAAAGGTCGCCGACCGCTCCGACCTGCTTTTCCGCGGCGTAGAAATAGCTACCGTACCCATGCGCGAACACCGTTACGAGGTCTTAGTAAAACAACTCAAAGAATTAGCCAAGGGCGACCCTGAGCATCCGGGTTTCAAATATTACCTGCAGGCGTTCAAATACGGCTTACCGCCGCATGGCGGCTTCGGCTGGGGGTTGGAGCGCACGGTTGAGAAATTACTGAATCTGAATAACGTCAAAGAAGCCACTCTGTTCCCGCGGGATATCAACCGGCTGGCGCCCTAAGCATCCTAAGTCCGGTGTTCGGTACTGACCCAAGGAGACACATCCACTAGCATTGGGTTTACTTTGTCTCCAGCACGCCGATCTGGCTGAGCATGTGTGACGGAAGCTTCTGCTGCATGTGAATATGGAGTGAGCAATGCCGTTCCCAATTCTGCAGCAAAATGTACGGCAGCCTCTGCCATATGCCGTAAAGCACCTTCTTGCCGTTGTCCAGCAGCCTCAGCTCCTGCTTGTGCAGTTAATGTTGGTCGTTCCATTTTTTTGAATCCTTTCGACAAAATTAAAACCTCCCCGTTTATGGCGGGGAGGTTTGGGTTTGTCTTTTTATTATTTATTGGCTACAAACCTAAACACTCCCCGTGCGGGCCACGATAATCGTGAGCTTCACGGCTTGTGCCGTGGGTTTAATAGTAACCATGCAGGTAGCATACACCCGCCAAAAAGCCTGTCAACAAATAAATTTCCGTAAGTTCTCATGGTCCTAAATTAAATCATGTATGAGATATTTTGAAGCTGCCAAGCTTGGCCGTGCTGTTACAATAATCTTGATGCGGTGACCGAGAATAGGTGGTAGCTTGCAAAGCTACATACGGCAGGTTCATGTCTGCCCCGCATCTCCAAAATCATGACCGCACAAGAATACATCATCTCAACACTCCAGGCGCTCAAAGAGTCCACGGAACTGACTGATGTTAGTAGTACGCCCATTGAAGAAGCCATCTTTGCTAAAGTCATGTCCAAGAAGTTCCGTAAACTCAAAGCCGACGACAACGTGATAACAATCACTAAAAAGGCCATACAACTTTCCGTCAAAGACAATAAGCCGATTGTCGTCAATGTAATCTTTGGCGGCAATAAACTGTGGCATTTTGATGAGGCGCCGGAGATTGATTGGGCTGAGCTGTTCGTCACGACATACCTACTGCGCTGGATGAAATCAATCGCGAGTGTTTATGAGCCGGGGGCAAGGCTGGAGTATTACTCAGAAGATGTTGTCCTTGAAAACATGAATAACTTGCCCAAGCAGGAAACGGACAAATACTCGGATTCTTTCGTGGCTATGCTGAATTGGCTCAAACAGTACCTGCCAGAAAACGTTGCGGTATCATACAAAAGATACGGCGATGAATATGGCGATATATCAGAATATCTGGCAGAACTTGAGCAAGCCAAGGCAAAAGTGTCGAAAGAACTAGGAGGCAAACTTCCCGAACTGGACGAACATCAAAGGGAAGCGACGGAACTTAATGTGCGGTTAAAACCCGGGCAAACGGACGACCCATTGTGGCGCGAAAAGGCCGAGCTTATACATCAGAGCATAGAACGGACCAAAACCATGGAAAGATATATAAATGACCCCTCAATGATTCCCTCGTGTCCAACCTATTATCCAGGCTGTATCGCCACAGGCAGTACCAAGAAGTCATATGCAAAATTTTGGGTCGCGGTAGGAGCTCTTGAACATGCCGGCGATAGTTATAACGAACTTGTCCTGACACCCAAACAGCTGGAAACAGCTCAATTTGATTGGCAAAAGACCCATGTCCCGGGCCTTGAAGGTAAAAATTTTAAGAGAATTAGGATTTTGAAAGAAATATCGTCGTGAAACCGGCTTTACTGGGAATAGCCACAACCCTATCCGTCGTTGGAACCACAGATTATGTGCTAAGCATCCTGAAAGGCACGACTCGTCCGCACCGGACAACGCGTGTAGTACTTTTCATAGTTTCGGTGGCTAATCTTGTGGGGACAATAGCGGCACACGCCGGTCTGGGAGTCTTACTACTTTCGCTACTTTTCTTTGGAAGAAGCCTTCTCTTGGCGCTTTTATCAATAAAGAGAGGAATCGGTGGCACCAGCAGGCTTGATATCAGCTGTGCAATTATTGCTGTACTTGGCATTCTGGCTTGGCAGGTAACAGGAAGTGGCATTTGGGCATTAGCTTTTGCCATACTGGCAGATGCAGTCGCATATATACCGGCAGTGCTTAAAACTTGGAAGTTGCCAAAATCTGAAGCGCCTTTAATGTACTGGCTTGAAGGTATAGCCGCAACTTTGGCTATTGTTCATGACGGGTTGAGGTCGAGCGTCATATTCCAAGCTTACATAGTTTTATCTTGTGTGGTGATGCTGTTCTGCATATATCGACCCACGTTCGGCAAAGAAAGAATAAGTACCTAACATTTTCATTTAAGCCAGCCATCTCTGTTAAAATGATACTGATGCGGTGACCGAGAATAGGTGGTAGCTTGCAAAGCTACATACGGCAGGTTCATGTCTGCCCCGCATCTCCAAAATCATGACCGCACAAGAATACATCCAGACCAAACTCAAAGAACTCAATGTGCCGCTTGGCTTAGAGAAGCCTGCAAACAATGAAGAGCTTATTGAAGCGATTTCAAAAATCCTGTTGTCCAAAAAATTCCGTAAGTATTCCGCTAACCCCGAACTCATTGCACATATTAGAGAGGCAATACGTACAAACGTTGAGCAGAGTAAACCTATTAATGTCATGTTCACGCACGGAGCTTATAAACTTTGGCGCCTTGAGGAAACACCAGAAGTTGACTGGGCGGAACTCTTTGCACTCATGTACTACACCAAATGGCTTGCGCCGATTTGTGAGATTCACGAACCGGGAGTTTGGTTTGATTCGTTCGTAGACGATCTGATACTTCCAAAACTGGACAATATTAGCCTAACTGAGGTTGAGACCTACAAGTCAAGCTACCGGAACCTTTTAAGTTTCCTAAAGCAATATCAACCAAAAAATTTCAAAATGACCATAACCGGCGTCGATGAACAGTTTGAATCGCCCGAAGCGTTTTATCAAAAACTGGAGCAAGACGTAGAAAAGTTTGCCCTAAAACTACCCGGAGGCCTACCGGTTGTCAGTAAGGAACGCGCGGCAATGATTGAACTGAACGCAAAACCGAATTCACAACAGCGCGCAGACTCTCTTTGGATGGAGAAGAATACTCTGCTCCATGATGCATATATCTCACTGACCAAACGGGAAGCGGGTTATACGTTTAGGCCTGATAAAATCCTAGCCTTTACCCAACCATTACCCTCAGGAGTATTCCTAGCAGTCGGCTCAACCAAGGACTCAATAGCGAAATTCTGGACCGGTGTTGGAGTATTGAATACAAGAAATGACAGTTTTCGCCAGGGTATTCTTTCGCCAAATCAGCTTGAAAAAGCAAAATTTACATGGGAAAATATTGCGCTGAAGGATCTCAATGGTAAAAACTTTGGGCGTATAAGGGTAGTCTTATGAGAGTCTTAGCTTTTGGCTTAAATAAGTGTGAAAAAATTTACTGACCACCCAGGCAAATCCAGGCATGCTGGTCCGGCATATCTGTGTACATTAGTGCTTACTAGCTCCATTAAAAGCGTCTGACACATCAAGACACCATAGAATTCTGTTAGCAAACACTATAAGCAGGTATAAATACCAATCTAATTGGAGGATTGCCTATGGGCGAGTCCCCCGAGTACCGCAACGCGTTAAAAGCCAGCCTCGCTGTCTTGACCTTGGGTGTAGGCGGTTTAGCCGTTAAAGCTGATAGCTACCACAGCCATCCGCCACCAGAAAAAGTCTACGCTCAGGCTTTTGCGGACCCCGTACTACTACCCGAATTTCCTTTTCCAACGATTACTATTCCAGAACTGCCGGCTGTTACCGTTACTTTGCCCGCTGAAACAACTACTACAACTGTTTCGTCTCCGCCGTCCCCAGCGACAGAGGCGCAACCGCTGCCAATAACAGATTCCGCTCCGCCTGCCGAAGCCGCACCTCAGTCTGCACCAGACGACGGTCCGACTGCTAATGAAAAAGCGTATTTGGACTGCATTGGGTACTATGAGAGTACAAGTGATCCTACGAGAGTCGACGATAGCGGCAGGCACTTTGGTAAATACCAGTTCTTGCAAAGTACCTGGGATGCTTTTGTTGTCAAGATTGGCCGCGATGATTTGAAAGGAGCCTACATTCCAGATGTTGATGAAGCCACGCAGGACTATGTGGCGCTGATGTTCCTGAGAGCGGGCAACCGGAGCCAGTGGAGTACAGACCCCAATTGCAGCCATCTGTTACATGGCGAAGATTGATACTTGACGTGTTAAGTATTGAGGCGTAAATTATAAGCAATGAGCAAGTTTGCCTTTGATGTGACTGATACTGCCAAGTATTTCGGTGATGTAAAAGCCTTGGATGGTGTATCGCTGCGGGCGGAGGAAGGCAAGATATTCGGCTTGCTAGGCCCGAACGGCGCCGGCAAAACCACGCTTGTCAGAATCTTAAGCACCCTGACCGAACCTACCCGCGGTACGGCCAAGGTCTTGGATGTGGATGTGACCGAAAATCCGGTGAAAGTCCGCCGGCTTATCGGCTTGGCCGGCCAGTTCGCCGCCGTGGATGAATTCCTCACGGGGCGTGAAAATATCACGATGGTAGGCAACCTGTACCATCTGCCGAAAGCTGAGATTAAAAAACGCACTGAGGATTTGCTGGAGCGTCTTAATCTTGCCGATGCCGCAGGCCGTCCGGTCAAGACATATTCCGGAGGTATGCGCCGGCGCTTGGACCTGGGTGCAAGCTTGGTCGGACACCCCAAGGTGTTGTTCCTGGACGAGCCGACGACCGGGCTTGATCCGCGCACCCGGCTGGAGCTATGGAGCATCATCCGTGAACTGGTCGCGGAGGGCACAAGTATCCTGCTGACGACACAGTATCTGGAAGAGGCTGATGAGCTGGCAGATAAGATTGCGGTCATTGACCGAGGCAAAGTCATCGCGGAAGGCACCAGTGATCAACTGAAACGGCGTCTGGGCGGCGATGTCATAGAATTCCAGCTAAGCGACCTGAAGGATAAGGATAAGGCCATGGCGGCGGTATCTACAATAGGGACACCGGCTTTCAATGATGACACACTGTCCATCAATCTGCCGGTCAAAGACGGCTCGGCCGTGCTGACCGATGTCGTACGTGCACTGGACAGCGCCAAGATAAATCCGGCATCGCTCAGTCTGCATCGCCCCTCTTTGGATGACGTATTCCTGACCTTGACCGGCAAGAAAGCTGAAGTAGCAGAACCGGCCCAAAAACGCCACCGGAAGGAGAAGGGCAATGTTTAAAGCAATTGCTTCTGAGATAAGCGATACCTGGACCATTACCAAGCGCAACCTTCTGCGCTATGTCCGCCTACCGCGCTTGCTGGTCTTCTCATCAATCCAACCCATCATGTTTCTGGTGCTGTTCAATTATGTCTTTGGAGGCGCGGTTAGAATCGGCGCGGTGCCAGGAGGCAAGTACATAAATTTCTTATTGCCGGGATTATTGGCCCAAGTGGTCATGTTCGGCGCCATCCAGACCGGTATAGGGCTGGCTGACGACATGAGCCGGGGTATCGTGGACCGCTTCCGTAGTTTGCCAATGAGCCGTGCCGCCGTGATGGCCGGCCGGACTCTGTCAGACACTATACGTAATCTGGTAGTAATCGGTATCATGATTGGCGTGGGATCGCTGATGGGCTTCCGTTTCCAGCACGGTGCGCTTAACGCTGTTGGCATGATAGGGGTGCTGTTGCTATATGGTTTCGCCTTCAGTTGGATAGCGGCGGTCATAGGTATGGCTTCCGGTGATACGGAAACCGCCCAGCTGGCCGGCTTTTTGATGGTCTTCCCGCTGACCTTCGCCAGTGCCGTGTTCGTACCAACCCAAAATATGCCGGGTTGGCTGCAAGCCTTTGCTAACAACCAGCCGGTGACGCATGTGGTGACCGCCGCCCGGGAACTGGCGCTTGGCATCCCCGGCAACGGCGCCGTTTGGAAAATTGCGCTCTGGGCTATCGGCATTTTGATAGTATTCGTGCCATTAGCTACCAACCGCTACAAGCGCAGCGTCTAACCTATCGTTTACACCTGGCACTTAGGTGTGAGATACGTGTAATATAAGCGGTATGAAGCTGTATTTAAGCTCTTATGGGGTGCCGACACCAGGTGAACTGCTTGGATTACTCAATAAGCCGCCTGAGCAAGTCAGGATTACCATCATCCCTAACGCCAAGGATTACAAACTTCCTGACGAAAGGGCGCAGAGCCTTGATGAAACAGTTGTCAATCTAGAGCAAGCCGGCTTACATCCGGACGTGACCGACCTGCGCGAACATGATGATAAAGACCGCTTACGCGATGTGCTCAAAACCTATGACGCCATCTGGGCGGCCGGCGGCAATACCTTCATGCTGCGCTCAGAAATGCGCCGCAGCGGTTTTGATAGGATTATCAAGGATTTGGCAGAAAATGGCATCGTTTACTGCGGCGAAAGCGCGGGAGCAATCGTAGCCGGGCTGACATTGCAAGGAGCTGAAGTCGCTGATGAGCCTGAGATAGCGGACCAGCTTATCTGGGAAGGACTGGGTCTGACCGATAGGATAGTAGCTCCTCATGCTGATAACCCTGGATTCGTGGAATATATAAATCACATGAAAAAGCTGTATGAAGGGGACGACCGCGTTTTATATCTGAATGATAATCAAGCTTTAACGATGAATGGTAACTCAACTCGCCTGAGCTAAATTGTCACTGATTCCTAAAGACAGAAGACCAGCGTTGATTCTGGCAATCCTTTCGGAAAAATCAAATTCAAGCAAAGCCTCGCCGCTAAGGCTAGTAAGGTCAACTTCAACTGCTTCAGATTCGCCAGTAGCAATGACCTGAGCGGCCTCATCCTTGGTTTCCTCTTCAGGACCAGACACGAGATCAGGGAGGTCTTGGTCAAGTTTTCTCGAAAGCGACTCAAAAGCAAGCCGCTCCAAAGAAACTTCCGTATCCTGCTCTTGCGTTATAGCTTCCCATTCCGCAAGTGCAGCCCTGTCGAATCGCGGGGCCGAATGCACCCTTTGGACTCTTTGCTCCAGCTGTTTGGCAGTAGTACCCATTTTAGTTTTCCTTTTAAAAAACCTCCCCGTTTAGTTCGGGGAGGTTCGTTTGCTTTTGTTAGTTTTGTTTTGGTTATTTACTCAACAAAAACACGCGACTCCCCAACCGCCATGATGACGGTACGTGCGCATGTATTTGTTTTTGAGTTTATAACCATAAGCTGAAAATACGCCTATGTTTACATGTTGTCAAGCAGTTTGTGTGGTAGGAAGTTTTGTACCAGGTTTATATCCTGGCTTCCGGTATAATAAGCAGAAGTATTTATGGAAAACCAATCAATCAGCAGTGTTGCTACAGACTTTCAACCGACTACTGGTAACCCCCAGAACAATGTCGGGGGCGGCTTGCAACCGAATTCGGCCAATCTACAGCCTACTACGGCTACCAACAGCGCCAACTCCTTTAATCAACCTGGTATCAACCCCCAGGCATTCCCAAAGGTCAACTCCTTGCACGTGCTCGGCAGCCAGACCACTATTCCCAACACTACTACCATAGATACTCCTATCCAGCCTGCGCATACAAATCCGTTGATAGGATTCATGGTAGTGGCGGTTATGGTGATAGTCGGATTGCTGCTGCTGGCCAAGCTGGCAAGGCCGAAGCCAAACGAACAGATTCCGACTTTTGAGGAAGCTACCGACCCTGTACCGCCGGCACGCATAAGGCCGAAGAAGAAGAAAAACCGTGTCAAGAACAAATCCGGCAGGCGCCACCGGTAAGAGCCTACTCATAGCCTTAACTCCGTTCTGCGGGCAGCTTTCAGGCGCAATCTGGCGGTTTTTGGCTTCGCAAGGTAACTTATAGTTACCCTTTGTCACCAGAAAACCGCCATCCCACGCCAGTAACCCGCCCTCGAATACCGAAGAAAGACTATGAGTAGGCTCCGGCGTGTTCCTGGCGTTTGACCGGTGTATTTGCTACACTTCTCCCTGAGTAAGGACAAGCAATATTTTGAAACAAGAACGCACCGAGGACTTAAATCCGCGCAGCGAAGACATTGAACAAAAGGTCAAGCAGATGATGGACCCCACCATTCCTGATAGTCCTGCTGGACAACCTGCTTCAGCTCCCAAAAATATTCAAGTTTCTCCGTCATCATCGGCAGAACCACCCGCCGAAAATGCCTTGCCATCAGCGCCCGAACTACCGGATGCACAGCCCCAGAATGCTGATGCGCCACCGGTTGCCACGCCTGCCAAAGCCCCGGCAGCCGTCAAGCAGATTACGATTACCGAACACAGCGATTCACCTACCATCGTAGCTGAAAAGCTAGACGAAGCCATAGCAGGGCTGGGATCCCAAGACCAAGCAGGGGACGAAATGATACCGGATGATGGCAAACCGATAGAAGGAGACCCAGCACTGGCCGCTGTATCAAATGTTACCGATCCGGAGACGGACAAGGCTGTAGACGATATCGTGGCCGGCGAAGGTGATGAATTGCTAGAGGTAGAGGACGCCATCCGCGATTCTGACCAGCCCGCTGAAGAAGAACCGAAGCCCAAGAAGCACATTGCTGGCGCAATCAGGTCATTCTTTGCCAGACCGGTCGTGCGCTGGGGTCTGCTACTTGCCTTATTGGTTGGCATAATCACCGCGGTCTTGGTTCCGACGTCACGTTATTTCGTTCTGAATACAGCCGGCGTCCATGCCAGCAGCTCATTGAGCGTGGTAGATGAAAGTACAGGCCAACCGCTCAAAAACGTCCATGTGCAAATCGGTAGCGTCAGTGTCGTTACCGACGCCAGCGGCACTGCCAGTCTCAAGAATATTAAGCTGGGCCCCCAGACATTACTGGTTGAAAAACGCGCCTTCGCACCGGTTTCCAAGACCATAACGCTTGGGCTTGGCAGCAATCCGCTCGGTGATTTCGAACTGAAGCCGACCGGCAGCCAATATACGTTTACCATTACGGATTACCTATCCAAAAAACCCATCGCTAAAGCCTTGGCCACCGGCAACGGCGCCGATGCCTCAGCAGACGATAAGGGTGCAATCAAGCTGACTATCGATAAGCCGGATGAACAGAAGATTCAGATTACCGTCCAAGCCGATAATTACCGCAGCGAACAAGTCATGATTGATCCAGCCGATAAAGGCGACCATGTCGTGAGACTGGTGCCAGCCCGCAAGCAGCTCTTTGTCTCGAAACGCTCTGGTAAATACGATATTTACAGCGTCTATATAGATGGCAAAGACGAGAAACTAGTACTAGCAGGCAGTGGCAGCGAACAGGAAAGCAACATGGTACTGGTGCCGCACCCATCGGAGGAGGTCGTCGCTTATGTCTCTAACCGGGGGAACCAACATAACGGCGACGGTTTCTTGCTGAGCAACCTGGTGCTTATCAACACCACGGATAATACCACGACCGCTGTCGCAACCTCGGAACGGATACAGATTGTCGATTGGGCTGGTGACCGGCTGGTTTATGTGCAGATTGCGGCCGGTGCCAGCGCAGACAGCCCCAAACGCTACCGGCTTGTCAGCTATGATTTCAAAGACGGCTCCAGCAAAGAACTGGCCAGTGCTAATTACTTCAATGATGTGACCTCAGCGCAAGGAGCCATTTATTACGCGCCGTCCAGCGCCTACCAGACGACGCCGACCAACTTCTATAAGATTAATGCGGATGGCAGTTCGGCCCAGACAGTCTTCGGCCAGGAGGTCTGGAATATCTTCAGGACCGCCTATGACCACATGACGCTGTCCGTCCAGCAGCAATGGTACGACTATCATCTGGGGGACAAAGCGCCGATAAAACTGAACAATGCTCCAGTCAATCAGACTTCGCGCATATACATCGATAGTCCGGATGGCAAACACAGCGCCTGGGTTGATAAACGTGACGGCAAAGGCGTCATACTTATCTACGACCTAGCTACCAAGACCGACACCACGCTGCGCAGCCAGAGCGGTATCACGTATCCGGTCCGATGGCTCAATGACAGCGTGCTTGTGTATCGGGTAAAAACGGACCAGGAAACGGCGGACTATGCCATCAGCTTAGACGGCGGCGACCCTATCAAAGTCAAAGACGTCACCAATTCGACCGGTATTTCGTCTTGGTACTATTACTAGATAATCGAGACACCCCAACCTCTCCCCACTGAGGTGGGGCCCTAGAGGTTCGGGTTTCTTATCGCGCAGGCAAAATGGAATACATTTTGGCTGGCTGCTCTTCCTGAAACCAGACAATTCTGACAATTTGAAACATGACTGCATATGAATTTGGTGCTCTTCCTGAAAAACTTTGGGTTGTTGGTATACTGGAGGAATGAAACGGAATCTTGCGTGCTGGCTGATAGGATCATTTATCTTAGTGGTCATATTCGGGACCATTTACGGTGCGGGGCAGTTCGTCTTGCGTTCCGGGGCAAACGATCCGCAAGTCCAGACAGTTGAAAATATAGCGGATAAACTTAGCAGAGGATCCAACCCCACAGATTTTACAGGTGATGTCAGTGATGCAAGATACAGCCCGACATTTTTTGTCATATATGATGAGAAGGGCGGTATCATTACCGGTTCAGGCTTCTTGAATGGCGGCATTCCAACTCCACCGCACGGTATTTTCGATTATGCCAAGGCGCACAAGGAAGATCGTTTTACTTGGCAACCGCAAACGGACGTACGCCTGGCCACGGTAGTGCTGTACTACAACGACTATGGAGGCAAAGGGTTTGTGCTTGCAGCCCGTTCATTAAAGGACGTGGAAAAACGCGAAGACACCTTGCTTGCGTTGACGG
>DATIHP010000044.1:0-8955 GCA_035480495.1 Saccharimonadales bacterium (SeqCode) | reverse complement strand
AGCTGTGAGCTGGCAAAGAATTCACGCACCGCTGCCACGACAGGGCGGGCATTTATAAGCTGTGCCGGGGTGACGGTCTCAATCTCGCTCATGCTCATACGGTCTTTGGTGTTGCGCTCCATGCGCAATAGACCGATACGGAACTGGCGCTGGACCAGTTCGCCGACCAGTTTGACGCGCCGGTTGGCCAGGCTGTCGATGTCGTCAATTGGATCCTGGGTGTTATTCAGACGGATAATCTCGGCCACGATGGCGACCAGGTCTTCCAGGCGCATGATACGGTTCTCGGCCGTGTTGGGGACGTCCAGGTCCAACCGTTTGTTTATCTTGTAGCGTCCGACGCGTGAGAAATCAAACCGTTTGAAGTTATAAAACATGTTCTCTATAAGACCGCGCGCATTATCAACCGTTGCCAGGTCGCCAGGCCGCAGGCGCCGGTAAACCTCGATCAAAGCTTCATTGGTGCCTTTTGACGGGTCTTTTTCCAGTGTTACGTCTATGTAGTTAATCTTGCCTTGGTCGACGTGCTTGAACGCGTCCTTCATCTGGACTTCCGACATGTTGAGTGCCCTGAGTAGCGTCGTGACGGCAATCTTGCGTTTGCGGTCAATCTTGACGTACAGCGCGCCGCTGGCGGCTGTCTCGAACTCTAACCACGCGCCGCGGCCGGGGATGACTTTGGCGCCGTAATGGTTCTGGGTACCGTGCGCCTCGGCGGTAAAGAAAACACCGGCTGAACGGATAAGCTGTGACACGACGACGCGTTCCGCGCCGTTGATGACAAAGGTACCGCGGGTGGTCATCCAGGGATAATCGCCTAGGTATATCTCTTGCTCTTTGACCTCTCCGGTAACTTTGTTGGTCAGCTCCACCGTGGCTTTGAGCGGCGCGTCGAAACTGACGTTATTCTCGCGCGCTTCGGCCTCGGTCATCTTTGGGTCTTCGAACCGGTAGCCTTTGAAACTAAGTGATAATTTGGTACCGGTATAGTCGTCAATGGGGCTGATTTCAGCCAATAATTCGCCTAAACCTTCTTCCACGAACCACTGGAAAGAACGGTTCTGGTGGTCAACCAGGTTAGGCAGGTCCAGGGCGTCGTCATTCTTTGTGAAATAAGTGCGTTTTTGTTTGGTTTGCTTCGTGGCGGTGCCTTTGGCCATGTATTGTGCTGCTCCTGGTTAGATGATAAATGCTCAGAATTGTCGCCTACCCATTGGGGAACAGATGAGGCTTCCTAAATTCTGATTGTTGTAATTTTTCGCGCGAAGATTACTATTGGGGAGATTTTGGGTGTGTATTTGGATAAATACAGCACTGCCCGTCAAACACTACTTCTTACTATATAGAGTACAGAGTTTAGGGTTTGGAGTCAAGCGTTTTGGGTGGTGAGGTGATGACTTTATCTACCAAGCCGTACTTCTGGGCTTCGCTTGAATCCATCCAGCGGTCGCGTTCCATGTCCAGATGAATCTGAGCGATTTTCTGACCGGTGTTCTTAGCCATGATTTCCTCCAGTAATTTCTTAACGCGTAGAGACTCCCGCAAATCAATTTCCTGGTCGGTAACTTTGCCGCTGGTACCGCTTGAGGGCTGGTGTATCATGATGGTCGCATTGGGCAATATGAAGCGTTTGCCCTTGCTGCCGGAGCTCAGCAAGAAAGCGGCCGCACTGGCTTGTACACCGATTCCGACGGTCTGGACGTCATTCTTGACGTACTGCATGGTGTCATAGATGGCCAAGGCATCATAGACGCTGCCGCCAGGGCTATTGATATAAAGATAGATATCTTTCTTGGCGTCTTCCGATTGCAAGAATAACAGCTGGGCCACTATCAGGTTTGCGGTATGTTGGTCTACTTGTTCGCCCAGAAAGATAATGCGGTCTTTTAAGAGCCGTGAATAAATATCATAGGCCCGTTCGTAGCGGCCTTCTTGTTCTATGACGGTTGGAATCAATGGCATATATACACCTTTTTAGTTGTACATCCATGATATGAAATTAGCACTCGCATGTCAAGAGTGCTAATTTTAACCTATCGAGTCGGGTGTTACGGGTAGGATGTAACCCTTGGCTACGTCATCAAGGTATCGGCTCAGTTCCTCGTTAGTCATCGTACTGAGCAAAGCTTCGACTATGGCCGGACGCAATTGCGGTTGGTCCTCGGCTAGTTTCTTGGCACTGTGCACCGCAGCTTCTTGGAAGAGCTTATCACCTTCTTCATCACCGGCACGAGGACTGGATTCTGGCATTTATTTGGTAGCGTACCCTACAACTTTTTCCAGGGTCTTTTCGGTCAATATACGGCCGGCCACATCGCGCCGGGCTTCGGGCTTTTCCAGCTCCGCTTGCATCTGCGGATCCTGGTATTGGCCCTTCAGCAGCTGCATACGTATCTCAAGCTCCTCGGGCGTTACTTCCAGTCCTTCGTTCTCGGCAATCTCGGCCATGACCAGGCTGGCTTTGATACGCTCCTCGGCCTGCGGGCGTTTTTGTTCGCGGTGCTGCTCCTCCGTCACGCCCTCCTGTTCCAGATGCTCCTGCCAGGTCTGGCCGCGGTATGTCAGATTCTGCCGTTCTTCCTGCTCCATCCGTTCAATCTGGTCGTTGACTAAGACGTCCGGTACGGTAACGGTACTTTTATTGCTGATTGCCTGTATCAACTCGTTCTCGAAAGCCCTGTCAGCTTCGTTCTGACGTTCAATGGTGACCTGCTTCTTAATATCGGCTTTCAGTTCAGCCACCGTTTTGAACGGACCGACCTTGGCCGCAAAGGCGTCATCGAGCTTGGGCTCAATCACCTCCTGCACCTTAGTGACCTGGACGGTGAACGTGACCTTCTTGTTGGCCAATGCTTTGATGCCGTAATCCTTTGGAAAGGTAAGCGTGAAGGTCTTGTCATCGTTCGCTTTCAGGCCGACGAGGTTTTCTTCAAACCCTGGTATGAAGGCATTGCTGCCAAGCAACAGCGGATAGTCTTTTCCGTCAGCACCGTTGACTGCTTTCCCTTTGGCGTCGACGCCTTGGAAATCAATGTAGACCTGGTCGCCGTTCTTAGCGGGCCGGTCGACGTCCTTTTTCTCGGCAAGGCGCGCCTGCAATGACTTCAAGACTTCCTGGATATCCTTGGCTTCAAGCTTGACTACCGGCTTAGTTTTCCTAATCGCCTTATAGTCAGTCAGTTTCAGCTCGCCGACCACGGGCAGTTTTGCCTCGAATTCCAAGGTTGTGAACGGTACGAATTTCTGGATGGAAATCTGCGGCTTATCAACGGGTCGTAGTTTCTGAGCCTGGATGGCTCGCATATACAGCTGCTCGATGCCTTCTTCCAGGAAATCGTTTTGCAAGGCGCCCGAATCCACATGTTTCTCCAGGATATTGGCAGGAATCTTGCCTTCCCTGAAACCAGGCACTTTGACGCGGCCCTGGAAGTGCCCTAAGACGTGTTCTTTTATGGCCCGCAGTTCATCCTCGTTAGCAATGACCGTTACGACGGCTTCGGTCTTGGTCGGATGTTCAACTTTGACTTGCATAAGCGGCTATTTTAACAGGTTCAAATAAGTTTCGCTAGCAGCATAGTGGCTCCAATCGCCCATGCTGCCTCTACTACCCAACCGACCGGGCGCTCGAACCATTGCACCCAATTATGGAACCGTGCCAAAGCGTAGGTAGGCTTCTTTGGTTTTTTGCCATTTTGGGCACCCAAAAACTCCCCAACCCACATAAAATCGGGCGATGTTGCCACAAACGCGCATACGACCGCGGCAATCCAGCCAACCGGCTGCGCAACGAGCAATATTACCACCAACAGAAAGCAGAGGCTGGCATCGCTCATAAGGTATGTGGCGAAACCTCGGGCAGTTGCTCCTTTCGGCGAACCATAATGCGGAATGGCATCAAGCAAGAAATGGGAAAGAAACGCCAATGCTATTGCCACTACCGGCTGGTGAACGGACAACCCAATCAGCGCCCCAGTTAACGCGTGGTTTGTGGCTGTCACTTCTTACGAAAATCTTTAACAGTGCTTACGACCCGCTGCAAGGCTAGCCTTTCTTCGCTACCGGCCTGCAAATCCTTCAGAGTGAATATCTCATCCGATAACTCTTTCTCTCCTACGAATAGCACATAGCGGATACCTTTTTTGACCGCTGCCTTTATCTGTTTGTCAGCCTTGCGGCCGGAATTGTCCAATGCAATGTTCAATCCCATCTGTCTGAGTTCTTGGGCAACTTTCATCGCAGCCGGCAAACTGTCACCGATAGGCACGATATAGACATCCGTCTCAACCGGCGGTTCCGGCAGCAGCCCATGTGCTTCCAAAAAGTTCGTAAGGGTGACGTCGCCCATGGCAAAACCGACAGCCGGTACAGCTTCTACCCCGAACAGCTCCACTAACCCATCATAACGGCCTCCGCCGAACATGGAACGGTTGTTGTCCGGGTCGGTGTCAAAGACTTCAAAGACAATATCCGTGTAGTAGTCGAACCCGCGCATCAAGCTGGGGTCAAAGACGATGTTGCTTATCTTGTCCGCACTCAGGCGTCCCATCAACTGTTTCAGTTCCTGGGCAGCCGGGTATGCCGCAGCCGTAGGGGGCAATTCGTCTATGGACTTGGCGTCCAAGAATGCAAATAACTGCTCACTGGCACCGGCTTTGCGCTGCGACGGGCTGAAGACCACGTCAATCTTGGCGACAAACTCCGCGCGCTCCATCTTCTGCATGCGGTCAATCAACCTTATCATGGTGCCGCTTTGGGTCTCATCCAAACCCAAGCTCTCCGTTAGAAAGGTATTGATGAGTTTCCGGCTGCTCAGCTTTATGGTGTACATGTTGCGCTTGGCGCCGTACGCCTGCATCAGCTCGTCAGCCAGTTGGATTACCTCTTCCTCGGCACTCAGATTTTCCACGCCGAAGATATCGACGTTCAGCTGCCAGAATTCACGCAACCGCCCCCGTTGCATACGTTCATACCGCCATAGGTTCGGTATGGAATACCACCGTGCCGGGTAAGCCAGTTCCTGCCGCTTAGCGGCGACCATCCGTGAGACCGTCGGCGTCATTTCCGTCCTGATAGTCACGTTCCGCCCGCCGCGGTCCGCAAAACTATAGGTCTGTTCATTGACAATCTCATCACTCGTCTTGCTGGCGAACAGTTCGGTCGGCTCCAGTATCGGCGCGTCATACTCCTCATAGCCATAGCGTTCGCACACCTGACGCATGACATTGAACAGATATTTCTGCAGGCGCTTATCTTCCGGGTAAAAATCCCGTGCACCCTTATATGGTTTTGTTGATAGACTCATGATTTTCCTCCATTATATCTTTAATCGAACCAAACAAAAACGCCCCGGTCGTGTCGGAGCGTAAGATTTCTTAAGAAATAGCGAACTAACCGACTTGTTGAGGCGGCAGATGCAGTTGCAGCTGGTTAGTTCTTTTGAACATGAGCATTATTATATCACGCTTGTTAATACTATGCAACATTTCTGGTTATTTGGCTAGCGTTCCTGGTAGTTGAGGATGGCAGTGACTATCGGACCGTCGTCCTGCAGCTTTTCCCAGAACAGGATTTTGCTGATATTGATATGCATCTTATCCTCAGGGGAATGGATTTCACTACCCAGTTTTATAAGGTCGAAGTTCAGCACGGCGGCATCCTTAATGCTGCGCAGATAATAGATATCTTTCAGGGTGATGAACTGCGCCTTGTCGGGAAAACGCTGGAGCTTGCCAAAGTATACGCTGCTATCATCTAAGAAGACCGCATGATAACCTTGCTTATAGCTGGCCGTAGGCTGTTTGTCAGTAAGCTTGCGTTTTTCTGCCGCCACCCCGTTCACATTGATGACTATCTGTACACCTTGCTTTAACTTGTTCTTCTGTTTGTTTGCAGTGGAATAAGGGGCTTTGGTGGAAAAATCCCCATGCAGCCCTAGGTTTCCTATAAGTGTGTGGATGATACTTGGTTCCATAATCTTTCCTGGTGGGGATGAAAGGACTTGAACCTTCACGCCTTACGGCACGTGCTCCTAAAACACGCGTGTATACCAATTTCACCACATCCCCGTATAGGTTATTGTAAGGAAGCTTGCATGTCTTGTCGACACGGACTTGCCGGAGGGCTGTTTATTGCCTTTCTTGGATGATTGGCACGAGCTGCGGCGGTCCTAGCATAATGTGAACGGGAGAGCCTGGCTTGTTCAGAACATCCCTGACTGCTTCTGCCGTAGAATGACTAGTGGTTGGGAATACGCCCAGATGGGCAGCCGACAGCGTAAAGCTTGTCAGCCCCATCCTACTCAGTATGGCCATAGATTCATTGCGAAGAGTTTTACTTAAACCGGTGCTAAAAGTATAGCCTACCTCTAATTCATCTTCGTTATGTGGACTGGGTGAATTGAATACGGCAGCCTTACCCAAGAATCCCATTAATCGTTTTGGGAAGCCGTCAGTAATCTGCTCGAGCTTACGTCGGAGCTCGATTGTACTGCCAGAAAACCGGTCTGCATATTCAAACGCTTGGTCTATTGTAGTCAGATCCAGCTGTTGTTTGACGGCTAAATACCTCCTAGGCCTCTCAGGGTCCGTGTCAATGTCTGGCAGCAGGTTAGTATTAAGCTTCGTGAGAGGCCGGCGGACAACGAAAGAGCGCTTCAGCTCAACTTCAGAACCGCTCCATCGCACGGTTTGTTCCGAAATTCGTACAGTTTCCCGTCGCACTGCCGCACGCCGTGTCTGGGAACTTTTCCTTTTCATGAAAATTATTATGCACTTTTTCTGTAGAAAATCAACTGCGCGTCACCATAAGTGTTAATTTTGATCGCTTCGAATCCAGACAAAGACTCGGGTTTGAGATGTCCTGGCCATGATAGCACCAGTAGGCCGTCCGGTTTGACATGGTTGCCAAGTCTAGCGATGTCGCGTATCAGCACTGCGTCGTACGGGGGGTCGACCAGTGCCAGGTCGAATTGCTGGGTAGGATAACGGCTGGACCACCGCATGCAGTTGCCGGGGATAAAAGTTACTTTGTCCTGCAAACCAAGTGTCTCGATGTTTTTCTGGATAACTTTTTGGGCTGATTTATCCAGTTCTATCAACGTAGCGTGTGCCGCTCCACGGCTGAGTGCCTCAAAACTGAGGGCGCCGGTGCCACCGTACGGGTCCAGTATGGTCAACCCCGCTACATCGCCTAACATATTGAACAATGCGCCGCGCACTTTATCACTCATGGGGTGGGTGCGATGGCTGTGCGGACTGGTAAATTGCTGGCCGCCCAGACGTCCGGCGATGATTCTCATTCCTTGACCAACCCGGCGTCAAGCAACGCCGAGTGCCATACCAGCGTGACAGTACTGACCAAGGCTGGCCCCAGTTGGTGTCTTATCTGCCAGGCCATCTTAGGCGTCCAGCCTTTGCGCAGGTAGTTATGGTATATGTCCAGGACCGCTACTTCGCGGGCAGTCCGCCTGAAGAGTTCGGCCACTCCTAATTTGTGTGCCGCAGCGATATCAGCCCGCGACGGCAATGCATCTTTAAAAGTGAGCGGCAGGATAAGAGTGGCCACGCCCATCTCAAACGATGCGTGCGTCGTATACAGACCGCCGGCACCCCACATCTTCCAGTTATTCCTGACCTTGGCACGGCGCGTTTCCCCCGGGATTATCAATTTTTTCCGATAATTCGTCCGCGTCTCTAAGCCCTCGCCGCCGCGCAGTTTGGACAACTCCTCTTCGTACGGATAGTGATGGGCCGGTGTCAGCCCATCCACCAGCGCGTGGGCCAGCCATGCAGCCTCAAAAGCAGCCCGCACTGAATCCTGGGCTTCCAAGGCTTTGATAAGTTCAACGTAATGTTCTTTAAGCATTTCGCTTAGTCTGGTGTCTTTTTCGTCAAACGGATTCACGTAGTGCCAGGGTTCATCTTTGCCGGGGCTTTTACGCTTGATGCCGTCCGGACCGTTCACACCCTCAAAATGCAATATTTCCCTGATGGTAGGGAAACCGCTCCCCCCGCCCGGCAACTGCAATAACTGCTTGCGCGATACCCGGTCAATCTTCTGATGCGCACCTAGTAAAATGCCCGAATGCTTAGAAAATATAGTCAATCCAGAATACATAAGAGACCTTACTTAATTAAGATTAGTGACAGAGCGATTTAGTTTGACTCGCTCATATAACTCTTTATATTTTAGCAAATTTTCACCTTTATCTATAAATTCCTGCGCTCGGCCGCGGGCCGTTGCGATAAGCTTTGCGTCGGTCAATTTGGCGACCCGCAAGTCAAGTTGGCCGTGCTGCATGGTCCCATAGATAGCACCCGGCCCTCTCAGCTCAAGGTCATATTCTGCCAGCTTGAAGCCGTCTGAAGATTGCTTCACGGCCAATAAACGCCGGCTTGGAGCTTGATTATCGCCAAGTAAAAGATAGCAATAGCCCTGCTGATCGCTCCGGCCCACCCGGCCCCGCAACTGATGTATCTGCGCCAAGCCGAACCGCTCAGCGTTTTCTATAACCATGACTGTAGCATTCGGCACATCAACGCCGACCTCAATCACTGTCGTTGTCACCAGAAGGTCAAGCTCATGGCGGAGGAATGCCTGCATGATAGTGTCCTTTTCAGCCGCCTTAAGTCTGCCGTGTAACAGACCGATCCGCCGATGTTTGAAATATTTTTTGGAGAGCTCATCGTAAACCTGCTCAGCGGATTTGCCGGGCAGGTAGTCAGAATCGGTTATCAGCGGACAGACCACGAATGCTTGGCGCCCTTCAGCCAACTCACTATCAATTTCCCGATATAACTTATCACGGGCGGCAAACGGAATTATCTCTGTCTTAATGGGCTTACGGTCAGCCGGTTTGGTAGTGATGAGCGAGATATCAAGCTCGCCATACAGTGTCAGGGCCAGGCTGCGCGGAATCGGTGTGGCGGTCATACTGAGCACGTGGGGCATGTGTCC
>DATIHP010000043.1:0-3697 GCA_035480495.1 Saccharimonadales bacterium (SeqCode) | reverse complement strand
TATAATCCTGCTCTTTTTGCAAGCATGAGCAAGATGGAAGACGACTGTTATTCTTCGACTTTTATAGACTCTTGATATTCTTCAATCGGTGTCGTGGCGTGCAGGTTTTTCTGGTAGAAGAAATAACCGATTGGCAGCTGGGCCAGCATATTGACCACGCGGTACATGATTGTCACCGGCAGGCTGAGTGCCGCGGCGATACCGCCGGCCGATTGGACTGCTGTCATGAGTCCTTCATAGATACCGATTCCTCCCGGTAGTACGGATACCAGGCCGGCGAAATTAGCGACGGCATACGCCAGAATAACGGCGCCCGGATTCACCCAATGGCCGAACGCTATGTACACCACGTAGATAGCGCTTACCTCTGTCAGGTTGGCAACCAGCGCGAACACTAGGGGCAGTTTCAGGACCTGCAGGTTGCGCCGGATATGCATGTAGTTCTCATGAAGTTCATCAAACGTATGCCGCGCACTTTCTATATTGAAGGTCTCCGGATGCATGGGACGTACAAAATGGATAAGCTTGTTCAGCAGCTGTGTGATGGTGGTAAAAAAGGTATTGATACGTTGCTTGCTGCCGATGACATAAGTAATCAGCAGGGTCAGCAGCACCAGTAGCGTTACCAGCGACCCTCCAAGCAACAGAACCAGGTCGTTAGCTTTGCCGCCCAAGGCCAAAGCCAACAGTCCGAAAATCAGCAGTATCTGGAAGGCCACGAATATGAGCACGAAGCGCATCATCTGCACCAGAGTAGCCTGCGCCGTAGAGACTTTCTCACCTTTTAACCGCAAGCTTAGGTAGGAAAAACCGCTGACGCCGCCACTGGGAAAGATACTGTTCACAAAATTCATTTCCAGACTGAGCCGGAACATTGAACGCGTCCGGAAACGTTCCCCGATTATACGGAACAGGCCTTGGTAGAGTTTACCTTGTGAGAAGTTATTGACCATCTCGAGCGGGATGATGAGCAGCACGGCCCAGGTATTGACCTTGCCCAGGTTGTTCAGCGTATCGGCCAGCTGACGGCGGACTGCATAGACCAGGAATGCTAGGGCTGCCAAGGTTATCACGGTTAACGCTAATTTCCAACGTTTTTGCCGCTGTTTATCACTCATTGCTGACATTATACAGGTATAATTAAGGCCTATGACACAATCGGTAGCCGTTCTGGGACGCCAGCCAGCCCTTGGTTTGGCAGAACTGGAAAGTCTCTATGGGGCTGATAAAGTAAGGCCGCTTGGCGAACACGCTGCCATCGTGGACGTCGACCCTTGCCTGTTTGCTTTTGATCGCCTAGGCGGCACTGTCAGGTTCTGCAAACTTTTGACCGTTCTGGATACGATTGAGTGGAAAGAAATAGAGCGTTTCTTGGTACAGGTTTCGCCGGGTCATTCCCAGCGGATGCCCGAGGGTAAGATGCAGCTCGGCTTAAGTGTTATCGGCTTACGTGTAGGTCTGAAACAGCTGGAAGCAACCGGGTTGACGCTCAAAAAGGCTATCCGTGGGACCGGCCGTTCCGTACGTTTAGTACCCAATAAGGAACTTGAGCTTAACAGCGCGCAAATCTTGTATAACAAGTTAACAGGCCCCACTGGCTGGGAACTGGTTTTTATTCGTGACGGGGCTAAGACTTACATTGCACAGACAGTCAAGGTCCAGGACATTGAAGCATATGCCGCCCGTGACCAGGCGCGCCCCAAGCGTGATGCGCGCGTAGGTATGCTGCCGCCTAAGCTGGCGCAGATAATCGTCAACCTTGCGGTCGGAGCGTTGCCCGACGAAGCCCGCCAATCCGTCTGCGACATTCCGCCGGACCAGCCCATACCCGCCGCCCACTTTGCCGGCGTATCAGTCTTGGACCCTTTCTGCGGCACCGGTGTCTTGCTTCAGGAAGCGCTTCTGATGGGTTATGAAGCCTATGGCAGTGATTTAGAACCGCGTATGATTGAATATTCACAAACGAACCTGGAATGGCTAACAAACAGATTCAAGCTCTCACCGGACTCGCATTTCAAACTGGAGGTCGCTGATGCTACGTCCCACACGTGGGATAGTTTTAGTATGATTGCCTGTGAGACGTACCTGGGCCGGCCATTCTCTGCCCTGCCTAGTCCCAAAGTCCTGGAAGAAGTGATGCAGGATGTCGATACCATCCACCGCAAATTTTTAAAGAACCTGGCACGGCAGACCAAACCGGGCTTTCGGCTTTGCATTGCAGCCCCGGCCTGGAAGACCAAAAACGGCTTTATGCACCTGCCTATGCTTGACCATTTAACAGATATGGGCTATACTCGGCTGGTATTTGCTCACGTGGATGACCGGGACCTTGTATACCATCGGCCCGAACAAATCGTCGCACGCGAGCTCGTAGTATTAATCAGGAAATAATATGTCCCATGTCAAAGCTGGTGGAACCAGCAAGAATAACCATGATAGTCCCGGCCAGCGCCTGGGTGTCAAGTTATATGGCGGGCATCCGGTCAAGACCGGCCAGGTCATCGTCCGTCAGACTGGTTCGACCAAGCGCGCCGGCAAAGGTACGTTTACTTCGCGTAATTTCACTATCCACGCGGCCAAAGACGGCATCGTCAAGTTCGCTGAACGCCGCGTACGCCTATTCAGCGGCAAGACCGTCCGCCGCACCGAAGTCACCGTAGAATAATTCTCTGTCCGTGTGTGCTATGAAGCGTAAAGTTCCGCCGTTTCGTCCGGTGTAAGTGTAGCTACCTCAGGCCGGGTAATGTGTATATTGGCGACGCTTATGGTCTGGTCGCCGCGTAGCTTAGCGGCCGAAACCCGACGATTACCGCTGGTGGCGCTGAAGAAAATTTCTCCTTCAGGCGTAAACAACGTATATAAATCAATCGACTCCCGCAGACTTGTCCGGCTTTCACGGTATTTGCCACGCTTGGCGTACCCCACTATCTTCGCCGTACTGGCCGGGTCATTGGCGCGCCCTGCCCACGACGGTTGATTATCCCCTATGTAGCCGTCAGCATGAACTATACGGTCGACGGGGATTTCAAAGCCTTCGTCAACATTTCTGAAAATCATTTCAGGTCCCTGATAGTGCTGAGTCAGGTCGTGTGCCAAGAAAGGAAGCTTTGCCAATTTACTACGAGCCGTTTCAGGCGTGAACGCAGCGATAGACTCAGGCGTCTCAGGCGCTGTACCTCTGAGACCTTCCGGCTGAGTGAAATATGCCGGACAAAGTGAAGCAAATTCCGCTTGCGTCAAATCGTAGGTGCCTGCAGCGAATGCCAGGTTTGGTACCGCCGACTGCGGGTCGGTTATGTGCGTATCAGCGGAGACGGATAGTTGCTCTATCATTTTGGTTTTACTTAACAGATATAAACGACTATGGTGTTTGAGGGATGGCTTGGTCGGCTGGTTGAATGCTATCAACCGTACTAGCTAGGTTTTTTAGTTGTTCAGGAGTTATCTCCTCCAGTGGTATCCATCCAGACCACGGACGATTATAGCCACGGCTCTGATACTCAAGCCCATAGTTGAAATTACCATCAGCTCCCGGTGTTATCTTGAGATTAGTCTCCCATTCTCGTGCGGACCCGATAGGGTCGTTTATTTCCCGAACTGGGCGGCTCTTAAAATTCACTGATAGCGCTGAAGTTCCGCTGCCTGTTTCGGTGTCATAACTTGCATCCTCACCTATAGTAATACTGGTAATTTTAGT